>AKKQ01000072.1 GCA_000276965.1 Thiovulum sp. ES
TTCAAGTTCCAATTTCTCTTTTAGTGAAATTTTTGGAGCAAATCTTTGAGAAAGAATATCTTCAATTGTTAAATCACACCAAACAGAAAATTCTGCTGAAAGCCATCGAGAAAATGGAATAATAAGTTTTGGGTGAAGCCAAGTTCCTTGGACATTTTTATCATTGCCTCCAAAAATGACTTTCATTAAATCTCCGTTATCACGATTAGTGTAAGCGGATAAAACATTGATATACTCGATTGTTTGAGGGCTTTTTTTCCAACTGTCAAGTCTTTTTCCAAACTCTTTTGCTGTTTTTGTTGCATTTAAATAGAGTTCATTCTCAATAAAGTCAAAGAAGATTTTCTTATCTTTAAAAATTCTTTGTATAATTGTATGTTGCATAAATTATCCATTTGTTTAGTTTTTGTATCAAAAGGAAAAGTAAGTTTGACGGCTCTTTTTCTTTTTGATATTGAATTATAGCAAGAAAAATTATTGTTTTTAAATTTTTAATTATGATTTTATGTTTAGAAGTTTAATATAATCATTTTTTAAATTTTCTAGTTCTCTATTCTTCTCTTTTAATTCTTTCAAAATTAAAAGAAAATTTACACCCACTTTAGAGATTTTATTTTTACTATTCCATGTTGAAATTGTAGATGTGCTAAAACCAGATAGTTCTGCAAAGTCTTTTTGAGTCATTCCAATTGATTTTAGTTCTGCTTTCAAATCAAAACTATCTTTTTCCAAAATTAAAAAATCCCCTTTCCACTTTTTGAAATTTTATCGCTTTTTATTTTCTTATAGAACTTTCCAAAATTGAAAAAAAATCCATAATAATAAACAATTATAATTAAAGCAAAAAAAAAAGAAAAATTGATTTTAAAAAAGTTAAAATTAAACTTCTAATCTTAACTTTTTTGTTACAATCTTTAGAACAAAAATTTAAACTTATGAAAGGAGAGACGGTTTCAGCTTTGAAATTCGTCCAATTCAATATATGAGTGTTACTATTGAAAAGTATGATGCCGTTGTTGTTGGGGCTGGTCTCGCAGGTAATGCTGCGGCGATGGAGCTTGAGCAACGAGGTCATCATGTTGTCGTCCTTACTAAATTACACCCGCTGAGAAGCCATTCTGGTGCAGCACAAGGTGGAATTAATGCAGCTTTAAGTGAAGAAGATAGTATCGATCTTCACATGTTTGACACAATTAAAGGTAGTGATTATCTCGCGGATCAAGATGCCGTAGAACTCATGTGTTCAAAAGCTCCTGAAACAATCCGATGGGCTGAACGAATGGGAGCTGCTTTTTCACGAAATGAGAAAGGTGAAATCGCACAACGACCATTTGGAGGACAAAGCAAACCTAGAGCATGTTTTGCAAAAGACCGAACTGGGATTACTCTTCTCCAAACAACTTTTGAACAAGCACACCGAGCTGGAGTAGATTTTTTAGATGAGTGGTATGTTTCTGACCTCATCTACAAAAATGGAAAAGTTACTGGTGTTGTTGCTTTCAATATCCGAAATCACGAAGAGAGAAAAATTTTCCAAGCTAAATCAGTTCTATTCGCAACTGGTGGTTATGCTCGGGCATTTAAAATAAATAGTAATGCACATGCAAATACTGGTGATGGACTCTCAATTGTGGCTCGAAAAGGATTACCTCTTGAAGATATGGAATTTGTTCAGTTTCACCCAAGTGGTTTAGCAGGAACTGGTATTTTGATTTCTGAAGCAGCAAGAGGTGAAGGTGGATTACTTTTCAACTCTGAAGGTGAGCGATTTATGAAAAATTATGCACCTGAAAAAATGGAACTTGCTCCACGAGATGTTGTTTCTCGAGCAATTACAAAAGAGATTCATGAAGGTCGAGGTGTTGGTCCAAGAAAAGATGCTGTTTATCTTGACATGACTCATCTTGGAAAAGAGAAAATTATGTCAAGACTTCCAGAATTACGAGACCTTGCTCATACTTTCCTAGGTATGGATATGATTGATGAACCGATTCTAATTTCTGATACTGCTCACTACTCAATGGGTGGAATTCCTACAAATATTCGTGGGCAAGTGCGACAAGATCACAACGGAAATCTAGTCGAAGGTTTCTATGCTGCGGGTGAGTGTGCTTGTGTTTCTGTTCATGGTGCAAACCGACTTGGTGCTAACTCTGTTTTGGAAGCTCTTTTCTTTGGAAAACATGTTGGAACTGAAATGGCAAATGATTTAGACGATCTTGAATTTGGTGAAGTTTCTGAAAATGATATTAAGCAAACTGAGTCTGAAATCGATTGGATTATCAAAAATAACGGTGATGAGTCTGTTCCAAAATTGAGAGATGAGTTACAAGCAACAATGTCAGAAAATGCTGGTGTTTTCCGAACTGAAAAAAGCTTGAAAGAACAACTCGAAGTTATTGAAAATCTTCAAAAAAGATTTAAAAATATCAGAATTGAGGACAAATCGAGACTTTTTAACACTGAACTTCAAGAAGCTATCGAACTCGGACACATGTTGGAGTATTCACAATTTATTGTTGAGGGTGCTTTATATCGAGAAGAGAGTCGAGGTGGGCATTTCCGTGAAGATTTCCCTGCACGAAATGATGAAATGTTCCTAAACCACACAATGGCTTACATGAAAGATGGAAAAATTGAAATTGAAAAAATGCCTGTAAAACTAGGTCGTTTTGAAGTGAAAGAGAGAACTTACTAATGGAACATATTGAAAGTAAAAAAGTAAAATTCCAAGTTTTTAGATTCAATGGTGATGTTGATATTCTGCCTTACTACCGAGAATATGAATTGGAAATTCACAAAGAAGATGTTGTTCTTGATGTTTTAAATAAAATCAAGTGGGAACATTCTGGTAGTTTTTCATACCGAAGAAGTTGCCGACACGGAATTTGTGGTTCTTGTGCAGTCAAGGTAAATGGAAAAGGTGTTTTAGCTTGTAAAGAAAACATGTTTGACCTCATCGATATTTTTGGTCACGAGATGATTATTGATCCGCTTTCAAAAGAGAGAGCAGTAAAAGACCTTGTGATTGATAAAGCAGATTTCTGGAAAAAATACGACAAAGTTACTCCATATTTAGTAGCTGAAGTTGATGAAACTCCTGAAAAAGAGAACATTGTTTCGGCAAAAGAGGCTGAACAACTTCGTGATGCCGACTACTGTATTCAGTGTGGAGCTTGTTACTACTCATGTCCAGCAGTTGCAGTGAATGAAAATTATATTGGACCAGCAGCACTTGCAAAAGCTTTCCGATTTAATGCTGATGTTCGAGACGATGCAAAAATTGAAAGACTAAATGATGTAAATCATGTCGGTTCTGGTATTTGGGATTGTGTCAAATGTTTTGAATGTACGACTGTTTGTCCAAAAGAGGTCGATCCAATGGGTAAAATCACTGAATTGCACTTACAAACTTTTGCGGAGGGTGTGGCTGACGACAATGTTGCTACTCGACATGCCGTGGGTTTCAAACATTCGGTGGAGAAACATGGTCTTTTAGATGAAGGCCGTCTTGTTCTCTACTCTGAAGGAATTTTTGGAATGACTAAGCACATGCACGACGGAATCAATATGTTGAAAAATGGAAAAATCCCTATGCCTTGGAATCTTCCAAAATCTCAAAATCTTGATGAAATTAAAAAACTTGTCAAAATCTCTTCAACAGCAAAATTCTAGGAGGCAAAAATGGAAAAATTGAAATATGCACTTTACACAGGTTGCACAGCTAGAGAATCGACTCCTGAACTTTTAGATTCTACTCTTGCTGTTGCTGAAAAACTCGGTATCGAATTAGAGCTTCTTGATGAGGCTTCTTGTTGTGGAGCTTCTCACCTTCAAGATTTTGATGATCATCTTTCACTTGTTTTGAATGCACGAAACTTGACTTATGCTGAAAAACGAAATGTTCCAATGGTTACTCTTTGTAACACTTGCCAATTGAATACTTCGATGACAAAAGAGCGAATCGATTCCGATTCTGAATTGAAAGAAAAAGTAAATTCGGACTTGAAACAGGTCGGTTTGGAATACAAAGGTGTTTCTGATGTGAAGCATTTCCTTTATGCAATTCTTGACGATTACGGAATTGAGAATTTGAAAGCAAAAATCACAAAACCGCTGAAAAATTTCAACATCGCACCTTTTTACGGTTGTCATAATATTCGACCTGCTGAACTTCACCAAAATGGTGAAAATCCATATGTTCCAGATTCTCTCGACCGACTTATTGAAGTTTGTGGCGGAAAAAGTGTCCAATACGAAGAGAAAAACAAATGTTGTGGTTTCCATGTCGATCTTCAAGCTCCTGAAACTGCAAACAAACTTTCAGGAAATGCACTACTCGGTGCTACTGATGCTGATGCTGATTTCATGGTTACTCCTTGTCCTCTTTGCCATTTAAATTTAGATGTGAAACAAGATAGCATTGGAGATACTATGGGTCGAGAAATTCAGATGCCAGTTCTACATATGCCTCAAATTGTGGGTCTTGCACTTGGGATTGAACCAAAGAAGCTTGGGCTTGATCACCATGTTGTAAAAGCCGTCTACTTTGAATAAAAATTTTCCCCGAAAGGGGATTTTAGAAACAAACGAGAAAGGAACTACATGAATCATATTGAAAAAGCAGGTGAAACTGGTAGAAGTGCAGGTTATGGCTATGAAGATGTCATTTTAAATGCAATTAACTGTAATCAAAGTGAAAATATTGCACAAAAAGTTATAAAAACAGTAGCTCAAAAAGAGAATTTAGATATTTCACAATTTAATATTTCCGCTTGAAACTCTTTCGGAAAGCTCAATGAAATTCATTGTGTTGTTTTTTTGACATACTCCCCATAGCTAAAGCTAGGGGATTCTGTTTCATTAAGAAAAGCCTAATAAATTAGGTCTTACTTTCTCTCCACAAGAGTTGATGTCCCAACTCTACAAATATTTATACTTGCATTCAAATCTCTATCGATTTTAAATCCACAGTTTTCACAAATGAATTCTCTTTCAGACAGAGAAAGTTTCTCTTTTTTAAACCCACAATTAGAGCAAGTTTTAGAAGATGGATAAAATCTATCTATTTTATGAACATTTGCTTTATATGAAAGAATTGTTACAAATTCAGCAAAAGCTAAATCATTTATTTTCCGACCCCAAAGTTTCTGCATAGCTTTTAAATTTAAATCTTCGATAAAAATATCATCGTATTTTGATTTCAAAAAGTTTGCTAACTTATGAAAATAATCTTTTCTGCTATTTGCTATTTTTGTATGAAGTTTTGAAAGTCTATCTTTTCGCTTTTTACGGTTATTAGAACCTTTTTTTGCTTTTGAGATTTTTCGACTTAACTCTTTCAGTTTCTTCAAGTTTTTCAAATGGAATAAAGGTGATTCTATTTCTGTGCCATCTGAAAGAGTTAGAAATTTTTTCAGACCGAAATCTATACCCACTTTTTTACCAGTTGCGATACGATTTTCATCTTCTTTCTTCTCTATCGTTACAGCAATATAGAAGTTATTATTATCCCTTTTAATAGTTACAGTTTTTATTTTGCCGTCAATAGGTCTTGATAGCCAAAATTTATATTTATAACCACTAAGAGAGATAACATTATCTTCTATTTTATAACCAACTTTTCCTTTTAATGTGAAAGATTTGTATCTTTTGACTTTCTTAAAACTTGGTGGAGATGTTCTAATTTTTCTCTTCAAATTATCAAAGAATAACTTATAAGCTTCATCAACTCTTTCAGTTATATTTTGAATTGCTTGAGAGCCTACATTTTTCCAAAACCTATACTTATCTAAATTTTTTAATTTAGTTATGTGTTTTTGAAGTTGAAATTTACTTAGATATTTTCCAAATAATCGATAATATCGTTTGTGAAGAGCAATGACATGGTTATAAATAATTCCAGAAATATCTACTAATTTATGAAGATGTTTTAATTTTATTGTTTCATAAAGTTTGTATTTATAAGTTAGAACCATTTTCTAAAAACCTTTTTCATTTATCTTTTGGACACTAAACAATGTTATATTTGCTAGAAAAAAACAACATTATTATTCGATTTATATTTAATATCTTTCATGAATAATTATTATACTATAACTTTTTAATAATACCTTTATTGAAAAAGCCTTATATCCCCATAGCTAAAGCTAGGGGCTTTACGGCTTGTTTTGGTAAGAAAACAAGCCCAAAAGCTGATATAAGAGTTAATTTTAAAAATGATTCTACCCATTATCGTTTTGGAATATCTATTAAATCGAGTAGTGCAAACATTCAAGTTCAAATTACAAATGTAGATAATTTTAGAATAGCTTGTGAGTTTAAAGGTTTAGATTTTTCTGATTTATTATACATTGGATTATCAAAATTTTGTGGATTTGGAGAGTATAAGCCAACAGAAGAACAGAAAGAGAAATTGTTACAAGGCAATAGAGATAGATGGCTTATTAATGAGTTAGAAGAGATTGAGCAAAGAGAGATTGAGAAGTTTTTTAATAAAAATCAAAAATCAATTTCAGAGCTTGTTTTAAAAGAGGGAACAGCTTTAGAAGAGTTTTTTGCCGATTATTATCTTGTAAATCGTAATGAGTATTCAAAAACTGGTGATGTAGATTTCTGTATAGAACCTATATCAGAAGTCATAGACAATTCCATTGCAAAAAATGGGTATAAAACAACTCCTAAAGGTAGTTTTCATATCGGTTCAATCACTGTTCAGATGAAAGGTAGTGGAAAAGGAGAAGCCTATCACGGACTTCAATTTAATAAAAAAGGCTGTTAGGTAGGTAATTTTTCAACAACTTTCTTAAAAAATAGTGGTGGAACTGCTTCGCCAATCGCCTGTCTAACAAGGTTATCACTTGCCCACTTTGGAATATTCCAATCTATTGGAAGTGTTGTTAAAAGCAGAAGTTCTAAAATTGTTAGAACCCTTGCATCAGAGTAACTTCCATCAGGATTTAATCGCCCACAATGAACATTATTCTGTGATGATATAGCTCCATTTGACATTGTAATAGTTGGTGCTGGTCTATCCCAATTTATTCTTTTATAAGTTGTCGAAAACCCTTTTATTCTTCGTCCATCTTTCTGTGGAAAATGTATTGAGTTCTCAAAAGCTGTCTTTCCTGTTGGTGTATGTTTCAATTTATATGATTATCATTGTGCTTTTTTGCATAGTGCCATTTAATCTCTGATTTCTCTCCACTCTCTAAACTCGGTAGATGTCCGATAGTTTCACGAACTGTAATCTGTCTCTCTTTTTCTGGAAACTCCCATTTCTGTTTTTTTGAAATTAAAGAGATACTTCTTTTTCTATGTTGAGGAACTCCATAATCAGCAAAATCTACATTTTGAGAATTTATAAAATAGCCTTTTAGTTCTTTCTCCAAATACTCTTTAATCTTGATATTTTTCCCATCAACTACTATAAAAGTTTCTGGCATTCGAGGAACATTTTCTATAATTATGTAGTCTGGATTTAGCAATTTTGTAGCAAAAACCCTCGCCCTTTAGGGCGGGGATGTAAGCGGATATTACTGTGGAGTTGATTGTTCTTCGATGTATTTTTTTAAAATTTCTATTGGTGCACCTCCAACACTCGCTACAAAATAGCTTCGACTCCATAAAGCTGAATTATCACCCCAATATTCTTTGTGGAAAATTTTAAACTCTTTTCTTAATTTCCGACTAGAAACACCTTTTAAAGAGTTAATAAGTTTTGACAATGCTAATCTTGGCGGATATAAAATTAACAAATGGACATGGTCGCTTTCCCCATTAAATTCTTCCAAAACACTATCATTGAGTTCACAAATTTCTTTAAATGTATCTTCCATTACTTTTAAATGCTCTTTTGTGAATATTTTCTTTCTATATTTTGGAGTAAAGACTATGTGAGCATGTAATAAATATTTTGCATATCTTGTTGACAAAAGTTCATATTTCACTATCTGAATACTAATCCTAAATATATTGACACATTTATCTAATATGGCTATTATTACAAACGAATACTAAATAGGAGATTAAAATGTTAAGAGTTGTAAAAGTTCGTTTGTATCCAAACAAAAAACATATCGAATTACTCTCTCAACATTTTGGTTCTTCTCGTTTTATCTATAATTTTATGCTTTCACAAAAAAATGAAAATTATCAAAATGGAATCAATATTTCAACTTATGATTTGAAAAAGCAGTTGCCTCAAATGAAAAAAAGTGATAATTTTTCTTGGTTAAAAGAAGTTGATTCTACATCTTTGCAAAACTCAGTTTTAAACTTAGATAAAGCTTACAAAAACTTTTTCAGGCAAGTTAAAAATGGAGAGAAAGCAGGTTTTCCAAAATTTAAAAGTCGGCACAACACAAAACAGAGTTACCAAACTTCGACTGCAAAAATAAGAAATAGTAAATTATATTTACCAAAA
>AKKQ01000073.1 GCA_000276965.1 Thiovulum sp. ES
GGTGAAGAACTCCGCCCTAAAGGACGGAGCTTCCTAGAAACTCCAGACTACTGTCCAGATATTATGTAGGCTTAGACGGCACTTCCTACCGCAAGAATATTTTTTGATGCATTCAAATCTGCATTTTCAGAATGTCCGCACTTTAAACATTCAAATTCACTTTGAGTTTTTCTATTTTCTTTGTCAATGTATCCACATTTGCTACATTTTTGAGATGTAAATTTTGGATTTACTTTTATAAGTTTTCCATTATTTCTCTCTAGTTTGTATTCCAAAAAAGTAAAAAATCTACCCCAAGATTGCTCCAAAATAGAACGATTTAAACCTCGTTTTGCAGAGCCTCTCATGTTTGGATTTTCCACTGTTCCCGTGGCACTTTTTGACATATTTTTGATTTTCAAATCTTCAACAATTACAGTTTGGTTTTCGCTTAATTTATGTGAAGTTTTATGAAGAAAATCATCTCGTTTGTGTCGTAATTTTTGGTATTTTTTGGCTAGATGTTTTTTTGCCTTTGCTCGATTTTGTCCGCCTTTTTTACGACGACTCAAAGTTTTATGAGCTTTTTTTATATCCATTTATCTCTTTTTTGAGATTTGGGGCAACAATTTTTGTTCCATCTGAAAGAGTCGCAAAAACTTTAACACCTACATCAATTCCAACTTTTTTACCATTGTTTTTACCCAAAATTTCTGGTTTTCCATCATCAAAATTTATAGAAGCAAAATATTTATTTGCATCTTTTGACACAGTAACAGTTTTTATTTTTCCCTCAACTTTTCGATGAAAAATAGTTTTAATTTCACCAATTTTTGGTAAATATAATTTACTATTTCTTATTTTTGCAGTTGAAGTTTGGTAACTCTGTTCTGTGTTATTCAGACTTTTAAATTTTGGAAAACCTGCTTTCTCTCCGTTTTTAACTTGCCTGAAAAAGTTTTTGCAAGCTTTATCTAAGTTTAAAACTGAGTTTTGCAAAGATGTAGAATCAACTTCTTTTAACCAAGAAAAATTTTCACTTTTTTTCATTTGAGGCAACTGCTTTATCAAATCATAAGTTGAAATATTGATTCCATTTTGATAATTTTCATCTTTTTGTGAAAGCATAAAATTATAGATAAAACGAGAAGAACCAAAATGTTGAGAGAGTAATTCGATATGTTTTTTGTTTGGATACAAACGAACTTTTACAACTCTTAACATTTTAATCTCCTATTTAGTATTCGTTTGTAATAATAGCCATATTAGATAAATGTGTCAATATATTTAGGATTGGTATTCAGATAGTGAAATATGAACTTTTGTCAACAAGACATGCAAAATATTTATTACATGCTCATATAGTCTTTACTCCAAAATATAGAAAGAAAATATTCACAAAAGAGCATTTAAAAGTAATGGAAGATACATTTAAAGAAATTTGTGAACTCAATGATAGTGTTTTGGAAGAATTTAATGGGGAAAGCGACCATGTCCATTTGTTAATTTTATATCCGCCAAGATTAGCATTGTCAAAACTTATTAACTCTTTAAAAGGTGTTTCTAGTCGGAAATTAAGAAAAGAGTTTAAAATTTTCCACAAAGAATATTGGGGTGATAATTCAGCTTTATGGAGTCGAAGCTATTTTGTAGTGAGTGTTGGAGGTGCACCAATAGAAATTTTAAAAAAATACATCGAAGAACAATCAGCTCCACAGTAATATCCGCTTACATCCCCGCCCTAAAGGGCGAGGGTTTTTGCTACAAAATTGCTAAATAAGGCTTTAGAATGGGAATTCTACCATTCAATTTTGAAAATCAAAAAATTAGAACTCTTTTAATTGCTAATGAACCTTGGTTTATCGCAAAAGATGTTGCTGAAATTTTAGGTTTTGCTTCGAAAAGCTCGATGTCAAATGCATTTAAAGAACTTGATAAAGATGAGCTGAGTTCATTTAAAATGAACCCTGATAATATGCAAATCAGAGAATTTAAAATTGTTTCAGAATCAGGTCTTTATTCGTTAATTATGATAAGTAGAAAACCTGTCGCAAAACCTTTTCAAAAATGGGTAACTCGTAAAGTTCTGCCACAAATTCGTAAAACTGGTTCTTACTCTATTTCAAAAACTGACGAACCAAATTTAGAGAAAATCAAAAAAAGAGCTGAATTGATTCGTGTTGCTACGGAACTTGTTTTAAATTACAAAAAGTCATATTTTGAAATTGGAATCACTCGACCAGAAGAACTTGGAATTACTGTAAATAAATCTGTGGCAAAAGATACAACTGTGGATTTTTTAGAAATTGCAGAAAAAAAAGGACTTTCAACAACTGAGAAATATTACACAGTTACGGAACTTTGTCAAATTGTGATGAACGGCGATTTTTCAGAAGAAGCAAAAAAACTTGTCTCCACAAAAAAAGGCGATAAACCGCGACCGCAAAACCTGAACAAACTTTTGGAAAAATTGGGTTTTCAAGAAAAAGATGAAGATATTTGGAAAGCAACTGAAAAAGGGAAACAATTTGCCGATTTTGTGCAAAACAAATCAAAATATTCAGAGAAAACAGTTTTTCACACTGTTTGGAAAAAAGAAATTTTAAACGAACTTTTCTAATTTTTTGGAAGAGGAGACCTTGATATTAGTCAAAGTCTCTATGAATTATTTGAATTCTAAATCTGTTGAGATTTCTGTTTCAATTTCAATCATCAATTCATCATTAGAATTTCGATCAATTTTAAAAGTAGAGTTATCTTCAAAAATGCTATTTTCATTCAAAGTGTCAAATTCTGTTTTTTCTCCACTCTCTAAATCCAAAATAATGAAAGATGTTTTACTTTTATAACTGTTGTCTGTGCTAACTTCTGCTTTTAAGATTCTGTCGCCAACAATCTCTTCAAAAACAGTTTTTATTGCATCGCTATTTATGGATACTGTTCCACCTGCTAAATTGAGTTTTGTTTTTGAGTTTCCACTGATTACTTCGATTTTTCCATCTTCAGAAATAGAGGCAGAACCTTTATCAGTTTTTGCGGTGATTTTTCCATCTTCAGAAACTTCACTTTCACTACCTTCAACAGAAATATCTATTTTTGTTTCAAATGAGTTTCCGTCGCTATCAAGTGTCTCAAATTTTGTTGAAGCAGTTCCATCACTTTTAAGATAGATAGATGCTTTTCCGCCGTTTTTCTCAATTGTGATTTTGACCTCATCGCTTGTAACAATTTTGTCAGAAACATCTTTTAAGATTTGTGCGAGTAGAACTTTAGAACTGATTATCTTCTCATCACTCTCTTTTTTAAGGAACATTGAAATCGTTGTTAGGTTTTCGTCGGAGTCATCTTCAACCCTGTCAAATTCTAAACCTGTATCTTCAACAACTTCAACAGCTTTGAGAACTTTTAAAAGAAACTCTTTTTCAACACTCTCATTTCCAGAAGAGATAATTGCTCTCAATTTAATATGTTTGTTTTCATTAGCATCTCTAAAAACTTCGCCAGTTTCTGAAATGATATTTACATCTGAACTTATCCACTCAATTGATGAACCGTTTGCTCCGTAATCTTGTAAATTTAGAGAAGTTTTAACATTATCGCTGTTCTTGTTTTCAGCTAGAATATTTTCAATTGAAAGCCATCTTTTATCCTCATTAACAATATCTAAATCAGTGATTTGTTCAGCTTTTAAAACAAGAGAAAAAGTTTTTGTAGAATTAAATTCTCCACGAGATAGAGTCGCTGTTAAAGAGAATGGAATATCTTCATCTGTTGGATAGATTGTTCCATCACTTTCGACCTCATCGCTATTGCTAATCCAAGAAATTTCAACATCAGACACACCATTTGTTGGTAAATATAGTGGATTATAAATCTCTTTTCTCAATAGATTTCTATCTTTGATGAGGTCAAAAGTTAGAATTTCAAGGTTATTCTCAACAGCAACTTGATCGTTAATTTCATCTTTTGGAACAGTTATTAAAAAGCTCTTTTTTGTCTCTCTATTTTCTCCAATTGTTGCAACTAATTGAATTGTGTAATCTTTTTCAGAATCGATATAGACTTCACCAAATGTTGAAATAATATTCTCATTTGAAGAACTCCAAGAAACAGGAATTTCTAAACCACAAGAACCAAGCGACTCAATCAAATTCAAATTACTTGTAACATAGTTTTGATTTTCATTTCCACCTCGAATTGTTTCAAAAGTCAATTCATTTGAGCTTTGATGCAGACAGACAAGATTATTATCAACTGAGACAGAAACAAAGAAAGTCTCCTGTTCAATTTCCCCGTTTTCATCGGTAGCAATTAGAGTTATTTTTGAGTCCCCAGAAAAACCTGCAAGAACAGATACGGAAATCTCATTTTCTGTATTTGAGACAATAACTCCATCAGAATTTGAGTAGGTCTGAATTGAAGAGATTGGATAAGTTGAGTTTATTGAATAGTCTATGTTTAATTCTTGATTTTCACTACTCATTTCCAAATCAATATCATCAATTAAAGATATATCAATAAAAGATCCTATTTTTGTCTCTTCTTCTTCCTCTTTTTCATCTTCTTCACTCAACTGAACTGTGTATTGGAAAATTTGTGAAACCGTATGTTCGTCAAGAGTTGCAGAAACTTTAAAAATTGTAGAACCTGATTCGCTTCCTGTTCGAGAAACAAAAAGAGTTCCATTTTCAACTTGTCCAATTGCAATATCTGGATTTGAACTTTCAACAGAAAAATTGGCATTAGCAATATCAGAATCTATGTCTGCTAAATTTAAAGGAATTTCATTACTTTCACCTGAGCTACTATAATTTTCAATTTTTTCAAGAGTTGGTGCATCATCAACTGATTCCAAATTATAGTTAAAAGCTGTTTCAACTATTTTTCCATCAAGTTCTGCCGAAACGGTAATAATTGCCGAACCAAACATATCCCTAATTGGTGTTACTCTCAAATTTGTATCAATCACTTCTGCATTTGCAATTTCTGAATTGCTGTTTGAAACGGTGTAAATTGCATTTGTTAAATTTGAGTCAATATCAGAAAGTTGAATTCCAATTGATAGAGTTTCACTATCTTCAAGAACATTTTGATTTGAAATCTCTTCTAAAATTGGTGCATCATCAAGCGGATTTAATGTGTATAAAAAACTTCTAATTGCTGTTTTCCTGTCAAGTTTTGCAGAAACTTTTATTCGGGCTTCCCCAAATTGATCAGGAAGTGGAGTTAAAATAAGATTTGAATCACTCATAAGAACCTCAACAATCTCATTATCTGTTTCAACAAAATACTCCGCCTCTTTCACATCACTATCAATATCAGAAAGTTCTATTTTGACTGTTAAAGCAAAACTATCTTCATCGGCAGTTTGAGATGAGATAGGAGTTAAATATGGAAAATCATCAACTGGGGAAACAAAAATTCTTATATCTTTTGTAACAATTCCACCAAAATCATCATCAAATTTAATTGACAAATAGTCATACCCGTAATAATTTGCAACAGGGGAATATCGGAAATATGAACCAGTGTTTGAGACAATTCCATGTATTGGATTTTTAGAAATTGCTACATCGACAACATCATTCTCTTCATCTTGAATTGAAAATTCAACAAGTTTTCTTGTGTCTTCATTCGTTAAAAAAGATGTTGGAATTGTGATTTTTGGCTCAATATTGTAATCTTCAGGATTTGAGTAATGCCCTAAGTTATGATGAACTAAAATTGTCTCATTGTTTTCAACAACTCTATCTTCAAAATCAGCTATAAAATTACCTCCAAAAGAGATATTCATTTTATACTCTTCGTTTTCCCATTCACCACCAACACTACTAAAAACAGCTCTTTCAATTTCCAAAGTCCCAAAAAGGAGCGATGAGGTTATTGCGGATAATAAAATTGGTTTATTCATTTTAAACCTTTAAATTGAGGGGGAAATCCCCTACTCAATTTCAATACCGAGAGTTTCTAAAGCTTCTAAGATTTTTTGAATCTTTTCATCTTTTTTCTTATTCTCTTCTCGTAATTTCTCAATTTCTGTTTGTTGTTCTTTAATTGCCTCGACAAAAATTCCTGCCATTTGAGAATAATTTACAGTTAAATGTCCATTCATTTTAACAACAAGTTCAGGGGCAACTTTTTGAACATCTTGAGCTATAACACCCATTTGCCGAGCTTGATCTCTATTTTCATCTTTCCAATAGTAAGTAACACCATTTATCTCTTTCAACTTTTCAACTGAATTTGGAATTACTTCAATATCTCTCTTCATTCTTCTATCTGAAGTAACTTGAGTTGCACTAACTGCTAATTTCCCAACAATTGTTGCATTTGTTTCAACCAATAAATTTCCTGCAACTGTTGTATTTCCATCAATATCTACAAAAAAAGCATCACTTCTTGCAGTTGAAGCAGTTCCTTTACCAACAACAAATAGAGCATTTGAATTAAATCTAGTATTGTATTTTCCAACAGCTGTCATATAATCTTGGTCTGCAATTAATCCCCAACCTATTGCAGTTGATGCAGTTGCATTTGCTTCCGCATATTTTCCACCTGCTGTTGCTTGATGTCCAGATGCAATAGTTCCTACACCCCAAGCTAGAGTTTGTCCTCCAGAAGCTATTGAATCACTACCAAATGAAAATGCTTCATCATTAGATGCAGTTGCTCTAAATCCACAAGCAAAAGCATTTTCACCAGAAGCTGTTGAACGAGAACCACAAGCAGTTGAGTGATTTGCTAATGCTGTTGTTCTATCTCCCCAAGCTGTTGCAACCCAATCAGATGCAGTTGTGGAATAACCCCAAGTTGTTGCTCCATAACCAGAAGCTAGAGTCTTTTCTCCCCAAGCTGTTGCATATATTCCCGAAGCATTTGATTCATTTCCCCAAGCAATAGAATTTCCTGAAATATTAAAATCAGAATTATCTGAGTTGAGAAAAACATTTGCTCCACCGACAACCATTTTTCCAGAAACAGTAGCATTCCCATCTGAATCTACAACTAAAGCATTTGATTTACTGCCAGAGTTTGCACCATTTCCAATTACAAATAGTGTTGCTGAATTTTTAAATGTGTTATATCTTCCAATAGCTGTCATATCTGGCTGATCTGCTGTTGTTCCTGTTCCAAAAGAAGTTGCTGCTTCTGCCGATGCAACTGTTGTATCACCAAAAGCAGTTGCATAATAATCTGAAGCTGTTGTATCCCAACCCCAAGCTGTTGCTGCTTCATCAATTGCTTTTGTTTTTGTTCCCCACGCAAATGAAGCATAACCTGATGATACAGCTCTATCACCAAAAGCTATTGAATAAGTTGAAGTTGCATTGGAATCTACTCCATAAGCAAGTGAAGTTGCACCACTTGCAATTGTTGTTTTTCCGAAAGCTGTTGAGTAATCTCCTGAGGCACTTGTACTCCAACCCCAAGCTGTTGCACCCATACCAGAAGCACTAACTACATTTCCCCAAGCTGTTGCATAATCAGCAGAAGCTGTTGCCTGTTTTCCCCAAGCTGTTGTCCAATCAGAAGAAGCGATTGCATCACCACCAAAAGCTGTTGCACCGTATCCACTAGCTTTTGTATAACTTCCCCAAGCTGTTGCAAATTGACCTGAAGCATTTGTATCTGCTCCCCAAACAAGAGCATTTGTGCCACTTTCATCTTCTGGAGTTGTTCTGTTGAAAATTAAATCTCTTGTTCCAATAGTTGTATTTAGTTCATTTACTTTTCTTAAAATTGAAGAAGCATTGGAGTCTAAAACAACAACAGAGGAATTTAAATCAGTAACTTTTGTTGTGTGAGTTGTTATAGATGTGCTATTTGAAATAACAGATGAGTTTAAATCAGTAACTTTTGTTGTGTGAGTTGAAATATTATTTTGTAAATTTGTAATGCTAGTTCCATTTAAGCTCAAAGAAGAGTTTAAGTCGTTGATTTTGCTTAAATTAGATGAAACATTGTTTTCTAAAACAGTAACAGAAGAATTTAAGTCATTGATTTTATTTAAATTAGATGAAACATTGTTTTCTAAAACAGTAACAGAGGAATTTAAGTCATTGATTTTGCTTAAATTAGATGAAACATTGTTTTCTAAAACAGCGACAGAGGAATTTAAGTCATTGATTTTGCTTAAATTAGATGAAACATTATTGTCCAAAGTTGTAATATTTGTTGCATTCGTAACAATAGAATTTCCATTTGCAATTACACTTGTGTTTAAATCAGCTATTTTAG
>AKKQ01000074.1 GCA_000276965.1 Thiovulum sp. ES
TTTGAAAAAATTATCAAACTTTCTTTCAAGTATGCCTTTTGCACTTTTTTTATTGATGATTTTTGCAACTGCAATTGGAGTTGCGACATTTATAGAGAATGATTTTGGAACAGAGACGACACAAGTCGAAGTTTATCGAGCAAAATGGTTTGAGTTTCTACTATTTTTAGGAACTCTCAATTTAATTTTAGTGGCAATTCGGTTTAAATTGTATCTATTCAAAAAGTGGTATGTATCACTTTTTCACTTCTCAATTGTGATAATAATGTTTGGTGCATTTGCAACTAGATATTTTGGATTTGAGGGAACAATGCATATTCGAGAGGGAATGAGTTCAAACGAAATTCTTTCTGAACAGAATTTCATCAAAATTGGAATTGATGGAAAAACTGAACTATTTCCAAAACAGTTTTCAAATATGAGCGAAAATGAGTTTTCTGAAAAAGTTGGAGATTTCCAAATCACTCTCAAAAACTATGTGCCGTATGTCAAAACAGAAAAAGTAGAATCGGAAAATGGTCGAGGTGAGATTTCTGCGGTCGTTTCAATTGATACGGAACTTGAGCCAATTCAACTCGAATTAAATGAGGGTGAATTAGAAGATTTTGGATTTACAGTTCTTGATTTTGGAACGGGATATATTTCTGAAACACCTCATCAGCAAAAAATTGTAAAAATTGAGAAACGAGACGACAAACTATTTTTAGTTTTTGACGGAGAAATTGGAACTCTTTCAATGGATACTAATGAGAGAAAAACTTTCCAATCTGAAACTGAAATTCTCTCTCGACATCTCTACACAATTGGCGAAACTTCTATTGTTTTTAAAGAGCTCCATTTTGGAATTGAGAAAAAACTTGTATCACAAATTGCACAACCAACAGCCCAACGGGAAAGCTTTCCATCTCTTTTTGAATTTGAAATCAAAAATGGCGATGAGGTCGGCAAATTAGAAGTTTTTGGAAAAGCAGGTTCAACTGGTATGCAAAAATCAATTACACTCCGCGGAAAAAATATCTCAATCTCTTACGGTGCGGAAAAAATCCCTCTCTCTTTCTCTATTCTTTTGAGAAAATTTGAACTTGAAAGATATGCAGGTTCTATGAGTCCATCGTCTTATGCCAGTGAAGTTACTTTGCAAGACGGAAATTTTTCAGAGGAGTATCGAATTTATATGAATCATGTTTTAGATTATAAAGGTTTTCGCTTTTTCCAATCATCTTACGATCCTGACGAAATGGGAACTGTTCTCTCTGTAAATTATGATCCAATTGGAACTCCAATCACTTATTTTGGATATTTTTTACTTTTTCTAGGTTTGACTGTTGCACTTTTTGGTAAAAAAAGTCGTTTCCGAAAACTTGCCAAAAATGTAACTCCAATTCTGATTCTTGCTCTTCCAATTTCTGGATATTCTGAAAAAATTGAGATTGAAGACTTAAACACAATTTTTAAATTTGACCGAGAACACTCAAATAATTTTGGTTCGCTTCTTGTTGTTGATTCAAGTGGGCGAATGAAACCACTAGATTCTCTCAACATGGAAATTGTCCGAAAAATTTCGCGACAAACAAAAATTGAGAATTTAAATCACAATCAAATTGTTCTTGGAATGATTATCAAGCCAAATTTGTGGAAACAGATAAATATGGTTTATACAAAAGACCCGAAAATCAATGAAATTATTGGTGCGGAAAAAGAGCAAAAACGAGTTCCGTTTGAGCTGTTTTTTGAAGATCCACAAACTCTTGGCGGTTACAAATTATCAAAATATGTTTCAGAAGCTTTACAAGTTCCGCAAAAAAAACGGGGGCTTTTTGAAAAAAATATCCTGAAAATTGATGAACGAGTAAATATTGCTTACATGGTCTATTCTGGTCAGCTTTTACAAATTTATCCGTTTCCAAAAAGTGGAGAAAAGTGGGTTTCGACTGTTGAAGCTCTACAAACTTTTCCAGAAGAAGATGCACAAATTGTTCGTGCAATGTCAATTCTCTATTTCACAGCACTCGATAATTCTTTAAAAAGTGGAAATTGGACGGAAGCAGACAAAAATTTAGACCTCATCAGGCAATTTCAGCAAGGACATGGCTCAAGTATCTATTTGGAAAGAAACAGAATCGAAGCAGAAATACTTTATAACAAGTTGGAAATTTTTCAAAAACTGATTCCTTACACTCTCGTTTTAGGTTTTGTAACTCTTGTTTTGGCATTTTGGCAACTTCTTTCAAGTCGAGAATTGAAAATCCCAGTTATGCTTTCTAAAAGTGCGACTTATCTTATTTTCATATTTTTTACAGTCGGTTTAGCTCTCCGTTGGTATATTTCTGGACATGCTCCGTGGAGTGATGCTTACGAATCTCTTGTTTATATTGGCTGGGCGACTCTTCTTGCAGGTATGATTTTTTCACGAAATTCACTTTTCACTCTTTCTGCGACTCTGATTTTGAGTGGAATCATTCTTTTTGTAGCAAATCTTTCGTGGCTTGATCCTCAAATTACAAATCTTGTTCCTGTTCTAAAATCATATTGGCTAACAATTCATGTTTCGATGATCACGGCAAGTTACGGTTTCCTTGGACTTGGTGCTTTGCTCGGTTTTATCACTCTCACGCTTTTTGTAATTCCGTCAGAAAACAGAAAAGAATCTTTCAAAAATGCAATTCTAAATTTAAATCGTGTAAATGAGATGAACCTCATCGTTGGTTTAGTTCTTTTGACAATTGGAAATTTTCTCGGTGGAGTTTGGGCGAATGAGAGTTGGGGACGATATTGGGGTTGGGACCCTAAAGAGACTTGGGCTTTAGTTACAATTCTCGTTTATACTGTTGTTCTTCATGTTCGTTTCATTCCAAAAGTAAATATGAACTATTTCTTGCCTTTCCTTTCAACTGTTGCTTTTTCTTCAGTAATCATGACTTATTTCGGTGTCAATTTCTATTTAAGCGGACTTCACTCTTATGCACAAGGTGATCCTATTCCAGTTCCTCAATTTGTATATTGGACAATTGGAGTTGTTGCAATTATCTCAATTCTCTCTTGGCGGAAAAGAGAGATCGCAAACTAATTTTTTTGTTCGGAGTTTTTCCGAACAAATTTAAAAGCTATTTTGCTTTTGTGTTTTTAATTGTGATGTAAAAAGTTGTTCCTTGCTGAATTCCAGCACTCTCAAACTCAATTCTACCGTCGTTTGCATTTAGGAAATTCACAAATGAGTGAAGTCCGATTCCGTGTCCATTATCTTTTGTTGTGAAGCCCGATTTAAACATGTTTCCTTTGTTTTCAGATTTTACACCAATACCATTATCTGAAATTGAGACAAGAACTCCATCAGCAATCTTTTCAGCTTTAAATCTAATCTCATTTTTATCATTTACACTCATTTCAACAGCTTCGATTGCATTTTTAACAACATTTGCAATTCCGTGAGCAAATTGATGTCTCTGATTAGAAATCAGTAAATATGCTGATATATCTTCAATAACTTCGATGTCATGCTTTTTGAAAGATGGCTCAAAATCTTTAATTATGTTTCTGAGAAGTTCATCAACTCTAAATTCCATAATATATTTTTTTGTATTATCACCATTGCTTTTTGTAAATTGCTCTTGCTGATGTTTAATTGTTAAAACAATTTGGTCTTGTGCTTTAGAGATGTCATCTAAATTTTCTTCAAGTTTTGGAACAAGTTTATCAATTAAAATTGTTTTAAATTTTGAGATATTTTGCAGAGTTCTGTCTTCTCCACCTGCAATAGAATTTTTATGTGCCGTCTCAATTGCTTCAAAAACTCTTGGATAATTTGAGGTTGTTGATAGAGATTTTTTCATGTTTAGAATTTTTCCATTAATTCCAGCAAGTGAATTTCCAATATTATGAAGATAGCTACTTGCACTCTCAAAAAGTCCAATGCTATAAGCATATTCTGCCTCTTTCTCTTTCATCTTTTCCCGAATTTGAGAATCAATAAGCTCTTTTGTTCTTGTTTCCAATTCTGAACCCATCGAGTTGAAATTTTTGTTCAATTTATCAAGTTCTAAAATTCCAACATCTCTTAAATTTAGAGAATCTAAATTTCTACCAAGTGAATCTGTAACACGGGAAAGTGTCTCAATAGGAGAAGCAATTCTTTTTGCAAGACTCTTACTTTTTTTAAGAAGGAAAACAAAAAAAGTGATATAAAAAACAAACATCAATCCAATTGCCAAATATCCAATTTTGTCAGAAAGATCTTTTAGGTGATAAATTGGTTCAAAAAGAGTTTCTTCTTCGATTATCATCATGAATTTCCAACCAGTCTCTTGAATTGTCTCTTGTGAAATAAGATACTTTTTTCCATCAATCTCAATTTCATTAAGTGAAATATGTTGATCGAGCATATTTTTTAGCTCTTTCGCAACATTTTTGTTTTTGTTTTTTAAGATATTGTAATCTTCAGGTTTTTCAACTGTTGTTGTTATCGCTTTTTCGTATTCGTACTCTTTTAACTCTTTTAAACCAAAAAGCTTTTCAACTTTTTCAGGCATTGCGAGAATCATTCCGTTTTCACTAATCAGAAAAGCACTCCCATTCCAAGGAAGTTTTAAATTTAAAATATTTGAGACAAACTTATCTATCGTAACATCAAGCCCTGTAACACCTTCAAGAAAATCGCCGTTATAAATTGGAACGATACATGAAATCAACCAACCTTGTCCAGCTGGATCAAGATAGGCACTTGTCCATTTGTGATCTCGTTCTGGATTGTGTTCCGCATCTGCCTCGTAATAGAAGTTATAATCTTCCATTGGAATTGTTGGACCATACTGATAAGCTACATTTTCAATAAATGGATAGAGTCGGTTCATAACATCGTGGCTGTTGAAATATGTGGAAACAATATTTGGATTGTTTTCAACAATTTCTTTTAATGAAGTGTCCATTGCTTCTGAACGATAAGCTTTCTCTTTCTCTTTATCACCAATTACAACTGTGTTTCCATAATAGAGAGAAGCTCCGACTTGTGTCTTTTTATAATAAGCTCCATTATCCGAAAATTCAAACTCAATATCTTTGCCATTTGGCATTCCAAATGCTTCTGGATTTGTAAAAAACAGCTGGTGTTCATTTTGTAAAAAGTGTGCAGAACGAGAAATTTCACGAAGTTGATTATTTATATTTGTTGTTTCTCGTGTTGAAATCTCTTTTATATTTTGAGATGCTTCATTGAGCATTGTTTCCATATTTTTTTCAGAGATGAAAAAGTTTATTGAAAAGTATAAAATAATTAGAGCTAGTTCTATCACAAAAATAGGAATTAGTGAAGCTCCAAGATAATTATTGTAAATAATTGAGTGGAGAGAACCTTTTTTCATATTGACCATGAAATTTAACCTTTTTTTGAAAAAATATTAACTCAAAACATTATCAAAAAAACACTAAATTAAAAGAATTAACAATTTTGATGAAATTATATTTTTTGCTGGTAATTTGTGAAAGAAGATTTTGGAATCCAAATCTAGATTCCAGTTTTAAACTATTTCTTAAAAAATTTGTAGAAGAAATTTGGAAGAATTTTAAGTTTTGTTCTTGAGAGAGCGAGAGAACCTTTCTCAATTTTACTTTTTGGAGGGACGGTTGTTCCTGCAGCAATCATGACCTCATCGGGAATTTCAACAGGTGCAATAATTTGGGAGTCGCTACCGACAAAAACATTTTTTCCGATTACGGTTTTGTATTTGTTTTTTCCGTCATAATTTGCAGTGATAACACCAGCTCCGATATTTGTTCCTTCATCAATTTCACAATCTCCGAGATATGCCAAATGTCCAGCTTTTACACCATTTAAATTTGACTTTTTAACTTCGACAAAGTTCCCAACTTTTGAATCTGAAATATATGATTTTGGTCGAATATGTGCCATTACACCGATTGTTGAATTTTTGATATAGGAATCTTCAATCACTGAATTTGCTTTTATTTCTGAATTCTCAATTGTCGAATTCCCATAAATAGAACAGTTTTGCTCGATTTCACATTCACCGATAAATTGCACAGAATCCTCGATGTAAATTGTTTCGGGCAAGTGCATTATTACACCATTTTTCATCAAGTTTTCACGAATTCGATTCAAGTGAATTTTTTCAGCTTCTGAAAGTTGTAATTTTGAATTTACTCCCATAAAACTCTCTTCAGAAACAAGCACAGATTTTACAGACGAATTTTCAGATTTTGCAATAGCGATGAGGTCGGTAATGTAATATTCATTTTGTGCATTTTGATTTGAGAGTTTCGGAATCGATTCAATTAAGAATTTAGAATCAAAAAAATAGACACCCGCATTTACAGTTTTTACAAGTTTTTCAGTTTCTGAACAATCTTTCTCTTCTACAATTTTTAGAACCTCATCGCCGTTTTTTATTACTCGACCGTAGCCCGATGGATTTTCTAATTCGATTGATGTCATCGCAACACTCTCATCAATTCGTAAAAGTTGTTCCAAATCTTCAGCCCGAACAAGTGGCATATCTCCGTTTAAAACAAGAGTTTTATCGCCTTTTGGTTTGTAATTTTTTAAAGCACCGCCTGTTCCTGAAAAATTTACTAAATCTTGTTCCAAAAATTGCAAATTGGAAAAGTGAGAATTCATCTCTTCACGAACTTTTTCCCCTTGATGTCCGACAATAATTGTAATGTCATCAGAAATCTTTTTTGCCTCTTTCACAATATGATACAAGATGGGCTTTCCACCCATTTTATGAAGAACTTTGGCTTTTTGGGACTTCATTCTTGTCCCTTTTCCCGCTGAAAGAATTGCAATAGAAATCATAATTTACCTTTTAAACTGTTCTAAAAGTCGTAAATCACCCTCAAAAAGTGATCTCAAATCTGGAATTTTATGAATTAGCATTGCAAATCTCTCGACTCCAAGACCAAAAGCATATCCACTCACATTTTCATATCCGACAGCTTTAAATACATTTTCATCAACCATTCCACAGCCTAAAACTTCAAGCCAACCCGTGTGTGAGCAGACTCGACAACCTTCGCCCTCGCAAAAAATACATGAAATATCCACTTCCGCACTCGGTTCTGTGAATGGGAAAAAGCTTGGTCGGAATCTCACATCAACTTCCCCAAACATATATTGTAAAAAATCTTGAAGAATAAATTTGAGATTTGCAAATGAAACTTTGTCCCCATCTTCAACTACGAGACCCTCGACTTGGTGAAACATTGGAGTATGAGTCAAGTCAAAATCTCGCCGAAATACTGTCCCTGGTGCAATCATTCTGATAGGTGGTTTTTCATCTTTCATTGTCCGAATTTGAACAGGCGAAGTATGAGTTCTTAAAAGGTGTCCATCCGCAAAATAAAAAGTATCTTGCATATCTCGGGCTGGGTGGTGTTTTGGCAAATTTAGAGCCTCGAAATTATGAAAATCATCTTCAATCATTCGACCCTCTTCAACTGAAAAATTCATTCGCTGAAAGTATTTAATAATCTTATTCATAGTTTCAACAACAGGGTGATAGCCTCCCAAGTCTAATTGCGGATTTAGGAGTTCCATATCGATTTTTTCAGAAGCCATTTTTCTCTCAACTTCTAATTTCTCAAGTTCCTCTTTTTTCTCTTCAATCTGTTTTGTAAATTTAACTTTGACTTCATTCAGCTCTTTTGCCACATCTTTTCTTTGACTTGGCTCAAGATTTTTCATATTTGCGAAACCTTTAGCAAGTTCTCCCTTTTTTCCAAGAACTGCTATCCGCAAATTTTCAAGTTTTTCTAGACTTTCACAATTTTCTAATTCCGTAAAAAATTTATCCAAAAGTTTTCTCCAAATTTTTCTCAAAGTCTATCAAGAAAAAATCGAAATCTATTAATTTGTTATTAACAAATAAGTTTTGGCATACTCCCCATAACTAAAGCTAGAGGATTCTGTTTCATCGAGAAAAGCCTAAAAAAATAGGTCTTACTTTCTCTCCACAAGAGTTGATGCCCCAACTCAAATTTATATCCGAGATTTTACCCTTCGCGATATTCTTAATGCAAATTATACATAAAGTAAAGTTCTTTTTGCCGATACTTATAAAAATAAATATGATTTAGGAGTTTAACTATGAT
>AKKQ01000075.1 GCA_000276965.1 Thiovulum sp. ES
GGACACTAGAGTTGATGAAAATTCTCGAAAAGAGGTTACAGAATATTCTATAAATCTTGGTAGATGTATTTTCTGTGGATACTGTGCTGAAGTTTGTCCAGAATTAGCAATTGTTCATGGTTCGCGATATGAAAATGTTAGTGAGCAACGAGCGCATTTTGTTCTTAAAGATGACATGCTAACTCCAATTGATATGCTTAAATCTCAAAAAGAGTTCCCTGGATTTGGTGCATTATCTCCAAATGCTGATGAGTTGGTGAAGAAAACACCTCTTGCTTACTAAAAAAGGATAGTTTAAGTATGCAGAAGAAATTCTTACCTGAAAATATTGAAGACTTTAATTCTATAATTCTCATATTTCAAAAAAGAATTTCTGATGAACTTGACTTGTCTAATTTAAGTTCTGCTAACGAATCTGAAATATTGATTCAAGGAGGACTAAAATACAAAGTTATAAAATTTGCAAATATTAAAGGCATACTTTATGCAACTTTAGAGGAGGTATTATGAAAGTAATTGTCGAAGAGTGGTCAGAGTCTATGGCTCGTTCTGAACAAGACTCTAAAAATGAGTTTAAAAGAAAAGTAGCGAATGGAGAATGGAATTCTAAGAAAGAAATTGAAAGTATTCCTGTTGAAGTTCTTAAATTCGCTTTTGGTGATAATTGGAAAGAAGAAAAAGCCAGAATGATTAAGGAATCTTTATGATTAATTTAATAATTTGTCCAAATTCTGAAACTCTTATCTTTTCTAATAACGAATCTAAAGATAAGTTTGCAATCAAACAAAACAACTTAAAATGGAGAATTTTATGATTGAAACAGTTGCTTTTTACACATTTGCATTTTTGACAATTCTCTCATTTGCAATTGTAGTAACGACAAAAAATGTTCTTTACTCTATGTCAGCTTTAGCAGGAGGAATGATTCTAATTTCTGGATTCTTCTTTATGCTAAATGCTGAATTTCTTGGAGTTGTCCAGCTCATCGTTTATACAGGTGCAGTAATTGCACTTTATGCTTTTGCGATGATTTTCTTTGACTCTACAAAAAATGTAGTTGAAGCAAAAACAAGTAAGACAATTTTCATTCTTACAGTTTTGTCTTCAGTTCTATTTGTTCTAATTTTCACAGTGCCAATGGCATCAAGTGATGTTTCTGCTCTTTACCCTATTCACGAGGGAATCGGAAATGCACAAGATGTTGGAATGGTTCTATTTACAAAATACCTTGTTCCATTTGAAGTTGCTGCGGTAATGCTACTTGTTGCAATGATTGGTGGAATTGTTATGGCAGGTAAGAAAATGGACAAAAATCTTACAGAGATGAAGGAGGAGTTAGAAAAATGATAACTCTTGAACATTACCTTGTTCTTTCAGCAATTCTGTTTGTGATTGGTGGGTACGGAGTTCTTGTAAGAAAGAATCTTTTGTTACTATTTTTCTCAACAGAGATTATGCTGAATTCAGTAAATGTGGCACTTGCTGCACTCTCAAATCACTACGGAGATTTAACAGGTCAAATGTTTGCATTCTTCATTATTGCAATCGCTGCATCTGAAGTTGCAATTGGTCTCGGTCTTCTTATTATCTGGTTTAAAAGACATGGTAGTATCGATTTAAGTACTATGCAATCTTTGAAAGGTTAATCGATGACTTGTAACGAAAAACTTTTATATGTTGCACTTTTTGCTCCACTAGTTGGGGCAATTTTTGCAGGTATTTTTGGGGCTAGTCCAAAAAGACTTTTTGTCGGGATTGTAACCTCATCGCTAATTGGTATCGCTTTTCTTGCTTCACTTGCTCTTTTCATGAGACTCCACAATGGAATTACTGATGTTGTGCATGTCGAAATGATGGACTGGATTATGGCAGGAGATTTCTCTGTTCCATTTGGATTTATGGTTGATCAAGTTACAGTGGCAATGATGATTGTTGTTACACTTGTTTCCACTGTTGTTCATATCTACTCAATCGGATACATGGAAAAAGATATTGGTTTCAACAGATTCTTCTCATATCTTTCTGCATTTGTATTCTCAATGATGTTCCTTGTAATGAGTGATAACTTCATGGGGCTATTTATCGGTTGGGAAGGTGTTGGACTCTGTTCATGGTTACTAATTGGTTTCTGGTATAAAAAACACAGTGCTGGTTGGGCTGCGAACGAAGCTTTCATTATGAACAGAATCGCAGACTTAGGAATGCTATTAGGAATCTTCTTAATCTACTGGACTTATGGAAGTGTTCAATACGATACAGTATTTGCATCAGTTTCAAGTACAGATGGAGAAATTCTAACTTGGATAGCAATTTTCCTATTTATCGGAGCAATGGGTAAATCGGCACAATTTCCGCTACACACATGGTTAGCAGATGCGATGGAAGGACCAACTCCAGTATCAGCACTAATTCATGCGGCGACAATGGTAACGGCAGGGGTTTATCTTGTAATTAGAGCAAATGAACTTTTCGCATTAACACCAGAAGTTGGAATGTTTATAGCTTCACTTGGAGCTTTTGTGGCACTTTTTGCAGCAACGATGGCACTTGTAAATCGAGACATTAAACGGATTATTGCTTACTCGACTCTTTCACAATTAGGTTATATGTTTGTGGCAGCGGGACTCGGTGCATACTGGATTGCTCTTTTCCACCTTGTAGCTCATGCATTCTTTAAAGCTCTCCTATTCTTAGGTGCTGGTAATGTTATGCATGCGATGGACGACGAACTTGATCCAATGAAAATGGGTGGATTAAACAAAGTTCTAAAATGGACTTCAATTTTAATGCTACTCGCTTCACTTGCACTTTCAGGTATTTATCCGTTTGCTGGTTTCTTCTCAAAAGACAAAATATTAGAAGTGGCATTTAATGCAGATGCATATATTCTTTGGGGAACACTTTGGATTACTGCGGGTCTTACTGCTTTCTATTCGTTCAGAGTTGTTATGCTTGTTTTCTTCGGGAAAGAGAGATACAAAGATGCTGAACACAAAGGAAGATTTCACCCACACGAAGCTCATAACTATATGATTTATGCGATGATTCCTCTTGCTGTTCTTGCAGTTATAGCAGGTTTTGGAGAACATTTCTTTATGAATTTTGTTTCTGCTGTTTTACCAGATTATGAGTTCTCAGAACATACTCATCACATGATTACAAACCTCATCATTGTTACAAGTGGTATTGCTATCACAGGTATTGCAATTGCAATCATTGCTAACAAAATAAAAGAGGGTGGAATTAGCGAAATGATGAAAAAATGTCCGAGCTACAAACTTCTTTCAAATCAATATTACATTCCAAAAATCTACGATGAGGTCTTCACAAAACCTTATATAGAACTTTCTCGACTTTTCTGGGAAAAAGATATGAAAATCGTAGATGCAACAGTTGATGGAATCGGAAATTGTCTCTATTCAACTGGGGAAAATACAAGAGGAATGCAGAGTGGAAACCTATCTTACATGTTGAGATGGATGGCTGGTGGAGTTGTTCTACTTATCATCTCAGCTGTTGTATATAGCTACTCTGATGTTCTTTTAAATATCTTACAAGGAGTGTCAAAGTAATGGATTACATCTTATCTATACTTGTCTTCTTTCCAGCTCTTGCTGGACTCTTAGGTTTTCTTGTTGAGAGAGAATCTATCCGTTCTTATGTAACAGCAATCGCTTCGATTGAGCTTGTTCTTTCTCTCTATCTTTGGGGAAGTTTTGATGCTTCAAACCCATTTATTCAATTTGTAGAAACAGCTGAACTTATTCCTGCTTTTGGAATTCAGTATTTTCTTGGTGTTGATGGAATTTCACTTTTCCTAGTTGTTCTTTCTGCTTTTATGACTCTTATTGGAATTATCTCAATCCCAACAAATACAAAAAGTATCAAAGAATTACTTCTTGCTCTCCTTTTCCTAGAAATGACAATGGTAGGTGTTTTCTTAGCACTTGATGCAATTCTATTCTATGTATTCTGGGAACTTTCACTTGTGCCAATGCTTTATATCATCGGGACATGGGGTGGAGAAAAAAGAGTTTATGCTTCTGTAAAATTTTTCCTATATACATTTGCGGGTTCGCTTGTAATGTTAGTGGGAATGCTTGTAATGGGTTATATTTATGCACAAGCAACGGGACAATGGAGTTTCAGTCTTCTTGAGTGGTATCGATTACAACTACCGTTTGACTATCAATTATGGTTATTTGGTGCATTTTTCCTTGGTTTTGCAATCAAAGTTCCGATGTTTCCATTCCACACATGGCTACCATATGCACACGGTCAAGCACCAACAGTTGGTTCGGTAATTCTTGCGGCAATTCTTCTCAAAATGGGAACTTACGGATTTGTAAGATATTCACTTCCACTATTCCCAGATGCTTCAGTATTTTTTGTTGTGCCAGTTGCAATTCTTGCAATTATCATGATTATCTATACAGCAATGGTAGCTTTTGCACAAAAAGACATCAAGCAACTTGTAGCTTACTCTTCAATTTCTCACATGGGTGTTGTTGTTCTCGGTATTTTTGCACTTAATCCAGAAGGAATTACAGGTTCAATTTTCCTAATGATTTCACACGGGATTGTTTCAGGTGCATTGTTCCTACTTGTAGGTGTAATTTATGAGAGACGACATACAAAAATGATGAGTGAATTTGGTGGCTTAGCTGTTCCGATGCCTAGATTTGCATTGATTTTTGGAATTATGATGATGGGTTCAGTTGGACTACCTTTAACAATTGGTTTTGTTGGGGAATTCCTTTCACTTATGGGCTTTTATAAAGTTTCTGAAATCTTGACAATTCTTGGTGGAACTGCAATTATTGTTGGTGTTATTTATATGTTAAATGCTTACAAAGTTACTTTCTTTGGTGAGGTAACAAAAGAGGCGAACAAAACACTATCAGATTTAAATGCTAGAGAATACACAACTCTTATTCCACTTACAATTCTTGTAATTGTTCTAGGTGTTTATCCAAAACCAATTCTTGAGCCTATTGATAACTCTGTAAAAGCTGTTGTTGGGTTGATGCACATCAAAGCTGAAACAAAAGAGGCAAAAGAACTTATTCCAAATACACTTGTAAAGGAGGAGAAATAGATGTTAGAAGCTGTAAATATCTCCTTTGAGTCTTTAAACATGGTAACTCTGTTACCAATGCTTATTGCTATTTCTGGAGCTTTGGTAATTCTTGTAATTGATCTTTTAAAACCTGAAATGGACAAAAGTATCTATATTGTTTTAACAATTCTTTTCTTACTCGGAGATTTGGGCGGTGTCTCAAATCAGGTGATGAATGAGAGAGGTTTTTTTGATGTAATGCTTATCGATGGTCTAGCAATTGTTGCACAAGCGGTAATTATTGTTGGTGCTGTTCTGTTCATTCCATTGGCTTTTTCATCTCAAAGATTCCACGAATATCGGTATCCTGAATTTTTCGCACTATTCCTATTTATGATTGCTGGTTTCCAATTTATGGTAACTTCTGACAACTTAATTCTTATTTTTGTTGGACTTGAAACCTCATCGTTAGCACTTTACACTCTTATTGTTTTACACAACAAAGATAAAAGTTTTGAGGCAGCTATCAAATATTTCACAATGGGAGCTTTGGCTGCGGGACTTTATGCATTTTCAGCGATGATGTTCTACGGATTAACTGGAAGTGTTGAACTTTACAAAATTTTTGAAGTTTTAGGTCAGAGAGATTTTGAACCAATGATTTTAGTTCTTATCGCATCTCTACTAATGCTTTCAGCTTTTGGTTTCAAATTAGCACTTGTTCCTTTCCATACTTGGGGGCCAGATGTTTATGAAGGTTCTTCAGCAGCACTTGCAGGTTTCATTTCAGTTGTTCCAAAAGTTGCTGGTTTTGTAGTTATGATGAGAATTTTTGAGGGTTTAATCGCATCTAATGTTGTTTGGGTCGAATATATGATTTATGCAATTGCAGTTCTAACAATGACACTTGCAAATATTTGGGCATTAGTTCAAAAAGATGTGAAAAGAATGTTAGCTTACTCTTCAATTTCACATGCTGGTTTTGTTATGGTAGCTGTGATGATTGGAACGACAGAAGCAAACACTTCAATTTTCTTGTATTGGATTTTGTTCTCATTTACAAACCTCGGTGCATTCTCAATGCTTTGGGCTTCAAGAAAAGTTGGAAAAACTTATGATGATAGATACGACCACCCATTTGAGAAATTTGCGGGAATGGTAAAAATGTCGCCAACAAGTGCAGTAATGATGGGACTTTTCATGATTACTCTTGCTGGTATTCCGCCATTCTCAATTTTCTGGGGAAAACTCTATCTTATCAGTTCTGTTGTAAATTCTGGATATTTTGTTCTTGCAATTATCATGGTTCTCAACAGTGCAATCGCAGGATATTACTACATTCGACTTATCGTATTTATGTTTATGAAAGAGCCAGTTTTCAACGATGACGGTTCTGTTTATATGGTAAATGCTTCTACTTCACTAAAAGTTCTTCTTGGAATCGCAGCATTCTTTACAGCAGCTTCAATTTTCATTGTTGATCCAATTATTGAAACTGTTCGAGTATTTATGCTAATGAGTGGATTCTAAAAAACTTTTTTCGGGGATTTCCCCGAACTTCTCAAAAAAACTTTCAATAAAAAATATTTTTTTCTATAATTTCTAAAACTTCAAAAGGATTTCTTTGGAACAAAAAAAAGAGGTAAATAAAGAGGAAAATTTAGTAAAAAAGACTTGCCGAGAACTTGGAATCACTCAAAAAGAATTAGCCGAAAAAATTGGAGTTAATAAAAACACGGTTTCAGAATGGGCAAACAATAAAACACCAATTTCAAAATTAGTTGAAACTACTTTAAATCTTCTCAAAACAGAAAAAGATTGTGTAAATTTTAAAAATTCTATTGGTGAATTGATGGTGAGTAAAAGCCGTTAAGAATATATTCTTAACGAAAACAATACATGAAAACTTGATTTAAATCATTTTAAACAGTAAAATTATCAAATCAAGACGGAAAGCACCACACAAACCATCTTGAAAATATTCCAATTAAGGAAAAATCTTGACACAAATTATAACTAAAGAGTTTAAAGGAATTGATGTTCTTTTTTTATTCGACAAAGATTTATATTTGCATATCACACCAATTTCAAAAACTTTTAATAAACAACCTCGAGATTGGTTAAAAACTTCTGAAACACAAAAATATATTGAACAAATGGCTTCGCAATCCCCTTCCATAACCTCTCCGCTAAGGTAGGTTTGGGAGGGTCAAGAAGCCATGAGACGACAGTCTCATTATCTATGATAACTTCCATAGATTTATTATCTCGGCACTGTCACTATTTTTATAGGAGAAAAAGACCAGGATAATAGATTCTTGGAGAGAATTAGAAAAATTTTAAAACCCTTGTCGGAAACGAAAAGGTTGCAGGTCGAGGCAAAAGTTCCTTTTCTTGCAGATAGAAGTCGTCAGACCTTATCATCATTAATTAGTCTAAGAAAAGTTGTTTAGCTGGTT
>AKKQ01000076.1 GCA_000276965.1 Thiovulum sp. ES
AGAAATGAAAAGCTTTTAAATGAGATTCCAGCACAACTTAACAGAATGAAAAAACGACAAGAATTTATTCAGAAAGTTGTAAAAAATCAGCGAGATATGGTTACAAGTTTTATGCAAGGTCGAGCAATTTGCCGAGTCCAAAAAGCACAAAACGAAAGAAATGGAATGCCGACAAGCGATGTGCAGAGATTTTACCAAGGTTGTAAAAGTATAATCAAAGACCTTGACCATGAAGAGTTTGCACAAATTCAGAGAGATATTAAGAAAATCAAAGCTGATATTGAAACAGAGGTTTATGATTTGAAATTCAAAACAGGTCAAAAACAGACTTACGAAGCAGTTTTAAAATCTCTTTACAACATGAGAGAAACTGTAAAACTTTTAGATAAAACAATGGAGGCAGAAAACAGTGAAAATGAGTAAAATATTTTTAGCTTTACTTTTAAGCAGTGCATTTTTAAATGCTGGTGATTTATGTCAAGGAGCAAAAGACACAAACTCTCTTTTGAAAGAAGCTGACAAAAGTCAAAAAGAGTTGGAAACACTTTTAGCAAGTTATGAAAATCGTGAAATTGACAATGGAAAATTTCAAGCCAAATTCAAACCAGAAAAAGAGAAGCTTGACAAAATCAATTCTGATTTAAAGTGTTTGAATCATGAAACTCGACTTTTAAAAATTGGTGATTATCGAGACCCAAAATCTGGGGTTGTTTTAGAAAGAGCTTACCAATTTGCAAAAAAGTCAAATAAAAAAATGCTGGAAGAAGTTGAAAGTAAAATTAAAGATCGAAAAAAAAATTTAGATTTTATGAATAAAAAAGGACTTTTTAGTTTTGCTGTTGCTGAAGAAAATGAAAAAATCTTTGTTAAATATTATCTTTATTGTGGAAATGGAAACTTTGAAAAGAAAACTGAAAACTTTTCAAAACCAATAAAGAAAAATATTTCAACTTACAAGTTGGGAAATAGCTTCATGAGTTTCAATAAAAAAGCTGTTGCTTATGAAATTGAAAATCAACTTTGGTATCCAAGAGCAAAACCTTATTCGGATTTCAAAAAAGAGAACAAATTAAAAACAAAAGCAATTGATCCTAAAAGAAGTTATGAACAAAAAACTTGTTCAGCATTTTCAAATCTTGTTGCTGTTGTTGAAATCGATCCAAGTTTAAGAGAAGTTGATTGTCTTTTGAGAGATGGAGATTACACTCTAAAAATTAGAGATGAATATCACGATGAATATCACGATAAATACTCTTTTAAAAATGGTGAAGATGAAATGAAAATCCGTGTTCCACACAGGGTAGAAATTGTTGTTGTCAAAGATCAGAAAAATGATGATGAAAAAGAAATTCCTGAAAGAACAGAAAATAAACAAGAAAAAAATTCTGACTTATCACCAAAATATACAAAGTGGGCTTGTAAAGGAGATAGAGATTTTGATAGTTTAGAAAAATGTGAAAAAGCTTTTACTGATCCAAGTAATGATAATTGTAAATGCAAGGAAATAAAATGAGATTTTTAATTCTTTTAATTCCTGTTTTATCTTTTGCTGATCCGTTTGGAAGTGAAGAGGAACAACTTCGGGAAATTGACCAAATCGTCTATGAATACAATAGAAACAAAGCAAAAGTGCAAAAAGACATCGAAATCTACAAAGAAGACCGAATTGATGAAGCTGATTTTGAAGCCGAAGAGGAAGAAGCTGTTGAAAAAGTGGCAAAACCTGAATCTCTAACAAAACCAATGGGCTTCACTTATGGAGAAGATGAAAGCAAAACGGAAACTTGTGGAAATGGACACAAACCAGATTTAGACGACACTCTCGGAATTATTCGTGATGAGGTTCTAAAAGATGAAAAACTCCAAAAACTTGAAGAGTTTGCCTATTTGATTCGATGGTTCTATCTTGCTGATCAAGTAACGAGTGAAGAAGAGGGAGGACTTTTCTACCTTTTAAAAGACTCTGAATTTGATGAAAAAATTGATGCCCTTTTTGAGAAATCAATGGGTGATGATTTCATTCCAACAGCTTCCGACCTCATCGATGCTTTTATGGGTGAAAGAACGAAATGGGAAAAATATCTTAAATCGATTGTTTGTGATTTTGGTGATATTGATGAAAAATTCTACTCAAAAATGAAATTCAAAGTCTCTGCTACAAAAGGTTTAAATATCCGAGAAAATCCTCTTACTGGTGTAAAACTCCCTAGCACTTATGTTTTAAATCGTAGCAAAACTGTATATTTGCACTATTTCACTTTTGGAACTGCTCGAGATTTCACTGGAACTTATGAATCCCGTTGGGCAAAAATCTCCGTTCCTACAAGAAATGGTAATCGTGTCGGTTGGGTCAATATGGCTTATTTGAGAAAAAAATAGATGTTAAAAGCTCTCTATTTTGTAGCTTCTCTCTTTTTGGCAATTTTCATTTTTGTCGGGCTTGTGGAGATTCTCTCTCCACCCCCTAAAGTTACCGAAATCGTAGAAGAGACTCCAGCAGAAGAACCAGCTATTTCCGACGATTTGTATTCTATGGCTGATCGTTACAATGTGAAATATGAAAAAGCCCCAGAACCTGAAATTGTCGAACCTCCTTTTTGGGAAACTCTGAAAAGTTATCACATTTTCACAGAGTCAAAATTTGGTTTTCTCGTTTTCTATTTCTTGATTTTTGTAACTCTTGTTTCTCAAATCTTCTATACTTTTACAAATAGTAGAATTGCTTTTGAGGCTGTCGATCTGAATTTACAAGCTCCTCCCATGCTCGGTGTCGGTGGCACAATCTATGCTCTTGTCAATGCAAATATTTCGGGTTCAGTTTCCATTGTCCAAGAACTTTCTGCCATTTTAATGGGTGCAGGTTTGACGACTCTTCTCGGTATTTTTGTTTTCATCATTAATCACTATTTGACTCGATTTATCACCACAAAATGAAAAAATTCTCTTCTCCACAAGTCATAATTCTTCTTGATTTTATTTTCGTGTTCTTGCTAATTCTTATTACTCAAAAACCGTCCGAAATTAAAATTAATTTGCCACAAAATCGACTTTCTGATACTGAAATTGTTATTGCAAAAGATGGACATGTTAGCCACTTTTGGAATAGTGGAAATTGGATTAAAATCTCAAACTACAAAAACTCTAATTTTAAATTCTCCTCTGGTTATGCAATTGATGTTGAGTGCAATTCCCTTTGCGATGAGGTCTCCAATTTAAATGGACACGGTGAAAAACGAATCCTTATCACAGGCTACCTCTACTCTCAAATTTCTAATGTTCTTCTTGGTGCTTGTAAGCACAATTCAAGTGCTTGTTCAAATATTGAAATTGACATCAATGAAAATGGTGGAATCGACTACGAACTTTTGAAAAAGAAAAACCCAATCTTTAAAGATATTTTATAAAGGAAAAATATGAAAAAAATTGCTCTACTCACTATTAGCTTTTTGCCTCTCACTTTTTTTTCTAGTTGTGAAACTGCAAATGCAAACCCAAATGTAAATCAGTGCATGATTCAGGATTTGAAAATCCTCGAATTGGAAAAAGAGAATCGTAGTTGTCAAAACGAAAAAAACTCTTTGCAATCTCAAATCCAAGTTCAGAAAAATGCACCAAAAAATGAGCAAGATGTTTTTGAATATGTTGGAAGCAACAACGAAAAAGCAACAAAAAAACTTTTCAATTTCCTAAAAAACAGAGGTTTTGAAGTTGAAAAATTAGATGATGTCAATTTCTTTTTAATTTCATATAATGAATACACATTTTTTTTAGAAGTTCTAGCAACAGAAGGTTTAGATCGAATTTTAGTAACAAAAGTTTTTAAAGCTGAAAAAGATGTAAAAAAAGATGACTTAATAGTACTTTCAATGTTGTTAAATAACTCTTTCAATGTAGGAATATTTAATGCTGATGAAGGTGTAATGATTTTGTATAGAACAATGAGTTTTGTTGATAAATTTGATTTAATTGAATTTAAAGAGTTTTTAAAATATCAGAATTCAATTGATAAAGCCATTATTTCAAATGAAAAAACAAAAGATTTAGCTCTCAAACTTTTGAAATAGTTTTCTTGTTTTGTCGGATTTCTCCGACAATTTTCAAGAAATATTCTCTATTTTTCTTGCAATAAAAATTACCCTATCCTCAAAAGATAATGTTTCTAAAAGCTCCACAAAATTAGGGGATTGCGAAGCCATTTGTTCAAATTATTTATACATTAATGCAACTCAAACTGCAAAATATTTTGGAAAGCTTCCTGCTGATTGGCTTAAAACCAAAGAGACAAAATTATATATCAAAGCATTGATTTCCCATTATGACAATATTCATAATGGTGATTTGGTGGTAGTTCGTAAGGGTGGAAATGATAAATCTCTTACAGGAACTTGGATTCATAAAAAGCTGATTATTACATTTGCTCGTTGGCTCTCTCCAGAATTTGCTGTTTGGTGTGATTTTCAAATTGAAGAGATTCTTTCTCAAAAAACTGTAAATCTTTCTCGGAAAGAAGAAGTTGAAACTCAATTAGTTGGTTTAGAATTCTCTTTTAAGCATTTGCGACCAAGTGAAGCTTCTAAAATTGGAATGACAAAAACTCTTTTCACTCAAATCGGTCTCAACACTTCATATTTGCCGAAATATTCTGATGAAGAACACACATATTCTGCCAAAGCTCTTTTAGAAAAATTTGGAGTAAAAATCTCTGTAAACAAATGATTTCGGCAGGTTTTTTGGAGACAAAAACACGAAAAAGCTCAAAATACAAAACTGAAAAAGATGAAGATGGAAACGAAATCAAAACTCCACTTTTAAAAGAGTTTAAATCTTTGAGTGAAAAAGGTTTGGAATTTGGTAAAAATCTGATTTCACCAAAAAAACCAACTTGAATCTCAATCGCACTATTTTGAAAAGAAATTTCCTGAACTTTTAAAGCTTTTGGAAATATAATTTTTTTGTCGCTTTTCCCCGACAATTCAATTTTCAGCCTCTTTTAATTTATGATGAATAAATAGAACTCTCTCATCTTCTGGCATTTTTTCCAAAAGCTCTAAAACAACACTTATTGTTTTCGGAATTTCATTTTTCTTTTTCCATAATGAAGATGGTGTATCTTTGTGAAAATCAAGTATTTTGCTAAATGTAACTCCATTTATATTAATTAATTTTAATTTATCTTTATATGTTGAATAGTTCATTATCCTTCCAATAAAAACATAATTTTAAAATGCTAAAAACACTATTTAATTAAGTTTTAAGTCTTTTTTGGAAATAATCATTTTGTTTAAAGGATTTTTATGATTAATTTACCAATAGTAGAGTATCAATTTAAAGATAAATTTGTCAATGCTGTTAATTCAAGAGACCTCTATCAACAACTTAATTTGGGAAAAGGTCAATATTCAAGATGGATAAAATTAAACCTTTATAGAAAATCCTATTTTTTGTTGAAAGTATCGATTTTGTGAGGGTTCGACATGATGTCGAGGGTTTGACAACAGTTATAACAAACTTGTATTAAATTGGGTATAATTCTATTTATGAATAAGTTATTGACTATTAAAGAAGCTTCCGAGCTATTAAATGTAACAACATCAACATTAAGAAGATGGGAAAGAGAAGGAAAATTAGTCCCTGATGAGAGAACAAAAGGGAATCAGAGAAGATATAAACTCTCTTCAATTCGACCAGAAAAATTAAAAAATAGAAAAACAGTTGCTTATGCAAGAGTAAGTTCAAATGAGCAAAAAGAGGATTTAAATAGACAGAAGAATATTTTAGAACTCTTTTGTGCCTCGAATGGTTGGAGTTTTGAGCTAATTAGTGATTTAGGAAGTAGTTTAAATTATAAGAAAAAAGGTCTTCAAAAACTTATAAAAGATATATTAAATGATAAAGTTGAACGACTTGTAATTACTCACAAAGATAGACTTTTACGATTTGGAGCAGAGCTGATTTTTCAAATTTGTGAAGAGAAAAATATTGAAATTACAATAATAAATCAGAGTGAAAACTCAACTTTTGAAGAAGATTTAGCAAAAGATGTTTTGGAGATTATGACTGTTTTTAGTGCAGAATTATACGGTTCAAGAAGTGAAAAGAATACTGCTTTACTGCAAAAATTGAAAGAAGTTGAAAAACTTGCAAAGCAAAATAGCTAAATTAATTTTAGAAAATATTCCAGAAGTAAAAACCAGAGGCTGGGTTTTTTCTTTGGTTTGGAAAGTTTTTAAGATTTCAAAAGTCAAAGATGTTTCAGAGATTTGGAAAACCTATAAAAAATTAAAATCTAATAATTTTAAAATTAGAAAACAGTTTTTAAAAGAGAAAATAATAATTTCAAAATTTTTATATCCAAATGATCTAAACAGAAAAAAAGAGAGAGAAATTTTTGATAAAGCTTTTCAAATAAGATTAATAAAAAACTATATTTCAGAGCTAATTTATAGAGATATTGGAAAATATAAAGATTTTTCAAAAAATGATCTGATAAAAGATTTGGCTTCAAAAATACAAAATCCATTTTTAACTCAAAAAGATATAGAGTATGCAATTGTCGAGGTTTGGACAACTTATCGAAATAAAATTGAGTTAATAAACAAAAATATAATTTTTAAAATTCAAGACAAAATTATCAGAAAATATTATAAAAGAGATAGTGGAGAGAACAGAAAAGGTGATTTAAGAATTTTTGAAATAAAGTTCAAATCGACTAAATTTACAAAAGTGATGAGTTTTTTAAGTCGTTATGGATATTCTGGAATTCAGAAAAATATCGAAGAGAATTTAGCGAAATATGATTCTAAAAAAGCTATCTTTTATAGAGATATTTTATATTTTTTAGATAAATTTAGTGAAAAAAGATTATTAAAATTAGCTTTAAAAAAGAGATTGAAAAGTTTTCTGAAATTTAACAAAAATCAGCATATTTTTGAGTCTCTACTATCATCTAAATTTTAAGAATTACAGCAAAGTTTATACAATTCAGTTTGATGAAAATCGATTTAAAAGAGTAAATCTGACTATTGAAATAGAGAAAAAAGTCCCGATAGCTTCTATTTCAGAAGATGAGATTTTGGGAGTTGATATAAATATTAAAAATAACTTGTTTGCAACTTCTGATAAAAATATAACAATAGATTATGATAGAAATATGCTAAATGATTATGTGAAATTTCTTAAAAAAATTGACAAAAGAGATAAAGATGAAAGTGGAAAAACTAAGAAATTAGGTAAAAAGCAGAATAAAATTTATCAAAAATGGCAAATCAGAATCCATAATATGATAATTGAAAAAATTGTAGAACTCGTTAAAAGTGCCAAAAATAGGGGATATTTTCATTTAGTTTTGGAAGATTTAGAACTTTTGGGAAAACTGAGAAGCGATAATTTAGAGTTTTCTATAAACAATGGTCGTCTGA
>AKKQ01000077.1 GCA_000276965.1 Thiovulum sp. ES
CCAAAAAAGTAATTTTTTGATTGATGAAAACTTCATACATTTCATATTTTAAATCAACATCAAGAAAGTTTGCTAAATCAAGAAGCAAAAATAAATTTGCCCAATAACCACGGTTTTCTGGTTTGCCACCTCTTTGAGATTTAATCACAAGATTAAAATCTTTATTTTTTAGAATTTCACCAAAAGCAATTCTATTGCTTAAATCTCTTGGAAGTGTCGCAATTGTCGAAGCTATCTCCAAACTCGCAATTTGCGAGTTTGACTTTTTAGTTTCTTCATTGAAAACTTTTATTATAAATTCCCAAGTCGATTCTTTTACAAGCCATTCCCTCATTTCAATTTCACGGAGACCTTTTTCTTTTCGATATTTGTTTCCGATTGCTAAAACATCATTAAGTTTTCCCATGTGAGAAAGGTGTCCAATTTGGACGGTGTAGTTTTTTCCGATTTGGATTGTCATTTTTTGCTCAGTATTCATGGTAGAATTTCAAAACCTCTTTTTATATTTATTTTTTGACGAAAACAATTATACCAAAAGAGGTTCTTCACAAATTCTTATTTAAACTTTATTTCTAATCTTTTCAACAATATCTAAAGCATTTTCTAACTCACTTTTGTAGAGAGGTTTGGAATTATCATCGTGAGAAAATGGATTTAAAATTCGGTCTGTAATAGATTTAATTTCAGTTAAATCGAATTCAATTTCTGGAGAGGTTTCAGTTTCAAGTCCTTTTTTAAAACCAATAAGTTTGCCAACAACTTTAGAATGATTTTCAGAGTTTTGTAAATCTGTATTTTGGAGAAGTTTATGAAATTTCTTAAGAATATCGTTTTTATTATGTTTGCTATCTTCCTGTTTTTGCTTGATTTCTTTAAGTCGTTCGACCTCTTTTCGTAAATAGTTTGCAGAAGCAGGATAATCAAATTCTTTAAAATATTTTTTAGCTGTTTGGAAGTAATCCAAATGCTCTTTTAGAAAAGGTTTCTCAATTTCATAACTCTTGTCTAAATAGATTTCAAACTTTTTTCCATTTTTAAAAGGGCTATCTTTTTCATTTTTATAAATTTCAAAAAGTTCTCTATCATGAGTCAAAAAAATTATCTGAAAATCAGAAAAATCATCTTTCAAAATTGGTAAGAGTTTCATTCTATTTGACATATCAAGAGAGATAAGAAGATCATCAAGAATTAAGATTTTGAGAGAATCTTTATTTTGAAAAGTTAAAAACACTTTAATAAATGCAAAATATATTGAAATTGCAAGAGAAGATAATTTTGCTTCATTGAAAAAAAGATGATGTTTCTCAATTGTCATTTCAGCACATTCAAGATTTATATTTACAACAAATTCAACTTTACCATCATCAGTAAATTGTTTATCAAAAATAAAATCTATGATTTGAAAATTATTTGAAAATTTATTTAAAAAGTTCCGAATAAGTGGCAAAAAGGAATTTAAGAGATATTCTAATTTTTTAAAATATTTATCTGGATTTTTAATTGAACTTAAAACAAGATTATTTTCAATTGGATAATCTTTAAAAAGCTCTTTAACAATTGAATAAATATTTATCTTTTTAGAGTGAAAGTCCAAATCTCGATAATTAATTTTTAATAGAGATTTGTAATCAAGAAAGGGTTTTAAAATTGACAACTCTTTTTGGAAATCAGCAATTTCTAAATGGTCATCATCTAAAATAAAATCATTTCCATTTGAAAGAGAAAGTTTTATTGAAGTGTAAGTATCAGAATAGATATTTTTATTCTCTTTCCACTCTTGAGAAGATATTTCATCTTTACCTAAAATTTCAAAAGCTCTAAAAATAGAACTTTTTCCAGAGCCATTTTCTCCATAAATAAGAGTGTTTTGTGAATTAAGAGTAAAAACATTATTGTCAGTTCCAAAAAAACGGAAATTTTCTAATTCTAAAATCTCAATTTTGAGACCAACAGAATTTATAATTTCTGGTTCTAAATCAAAGTTATTTGCCATTTATAATTTGCACCTCATCGACAAGTTTATACGAAAAAATCAAGCTTCTTTGAATTTTAGAGTCTTTATTAAAGAAATTTTCAACAGCTTTTAAATATTCTCTTTTTGTTTCCAAATCTTTAAAATTTCCTAAAGGTTGCAATTTTTCAAAAAGTCGGTCAAGAATATAGCAGTCAGCTTTTTTCATCGAATCTTCAAAATAGAGACCAAACACAATTACATCGATTACACTTTCGATTAATTCCGAAATCTCATTTTTACCGTTCTCTTTTGCAAACAGAATATATTCAACCAAAGCTCTCAAAACTCGCTCACTCTTTTCTGTTGGCTTTGGAATATGTAAATTTTCAACAAAAACTTTTTTCCACTGATTTGTGCCAACTCCTGAACTATTGCAAATAAAAGGAAAATGCCAACCAATTACTTTTGAATTCAAAAAAGCAAGTAAATATTTTAAATTTTCACCTGTTAATAAAAACATTCCTGCAAGTGAGTAAAATTTATTTTCTATTGTAAATTTATTTTTATCTGTAAGCTCTAACCAAACTATTTTCTCTTTTTCAAACTCTTGAAAATAATCACTTGCATAACGACTTAAAGCATACCAATTGTAACGACCCGATTTTACTTCTGGTCTTTTCGCTAACTTGTCGTTAAATTGATTTAAATGTGATTTAATTGTTGGAAAACTATCAATTTTAAAATCCCACGGAATATAAATCAACCATAAATCAGCCCATTTGTAATCGTATCTTTTAATATCACGACCTCGCAATAATTTTTTAAAAATCGCTTCTGTTTTCGTTCGCTCTTCCGATGAGGTGCATAAATTTAAAATCTCCTCTTTTTTCGCTGAATCCACAATAAAAGCATCGTTCAATCCTGTTTTAATTCCGTAATTAATTTGAATATCCCAATCTTTGAGAGGAGTTCCAATTTTTTCAATTTTTTTCTTGATTTTGAGTTCTTTTTCGTTTGCAAAACTAAAGCTCTCTTCTGAAAGATCAGACATTTTGTAATCAAAACATTTTGACGGATAGGTTTTTTTCTTTCTCATATTTCCAAAACCGTCCATCTCTTCAATAATTTTCATTTCGTGTTTGCAATATTGAAACTCTGAAATTAATTCAATGACAGCCGAACGGGAAAAACTTAAAATTGAAGTATCAACTGTTGCACTCTCAAACATCTTGATTCCGTTGAAATCGTCGTATCGATGAATTTTTGTCTTTTCCAAAATCATCTTTCTCAAATCTTTTCCGTATTTTGCACGAGTCCATTTGTTTGAAGTTACAAAACTCAAAACTCCATTTTCTGAAAGCAGATCTAAACCAAGCTCAAAAAAGTAAGTGTAAATATCAGCCGTTCCGTTGTAAATCTCATACTTTTTTTGCAAATACGGTTTTAAATCTTTGATTTTCTCTTGCCGAATATATGGAGGATTTGCAATTATTAAATCAAAACCGACAAAATTTCCGTCCGAATTTAAAACATCTGGAAATTGAAATCTCCACTCAAAAGAGCCTTTCAAATTTTCCAAAAACTCAATTTTTTCATGCAATTCTGTAATTGGTTTTAAATCTTTTTTGTATCCCCGTTTTGGATTTTCATCAAAAAGCGATTCTGAAATTCCATACTTTTTTGACAAATCTGAAACCAATTCGTTTCCATGTTTTGCCGTAAAAGTGTTTAAAAGTTTTCGGATACTTTTTTTCTCTTTTGAGTCTTTCGCTAATTCAGTTTTGAAAGTCGATTCAATTTCCTCAATTTGTGCAACAACACTTTTTTTCTCTTCTCCCGTTTTGTGAAAATACTCTTTTCCAAGTTTTTGTAATCTCTCAATTTTCTCTTTTCCAATTTCCTCTAAATCTGCTTTCAAATCAAATTGCGAAACGAGAGAATTTCCAACTTTTATATTTATGTCCAAATTTGGCAAAGTTGTAAATCTTCCGTTTTCGTCGTAGTAACTCCATTTTAAAAGTTCCACCCAAAGTCGTAACCGTGCAATTTCCACCGACTTGAAATTTATATCAACTCCAAACAAGTTTTTTTCGATGATTCGCTTTTTTGCTTCAAACATTTCTATCTGAATTCGTGTTGCTTCGTGTGGAAATTTTCCATCGACCGAAATATATTGAACCTCATCGGAAAGAAATATCTCATCATTTTCAATTCTGATTTCCCGTTTTTTTCCAAACTCGTTTTTTAAATTGACAGTTTTTTTCATCAACTCATTCATCACTGAAACAAGAATATGTCCAGAACCAACAGCAGGATCAAGAATTTTGATTTTTGAATCAAGAACGGGAATGACATCTAAAGAATCTTTTGCTAACTTTTGAGTTATAAAACTTGGTGTGAAGTGAGAACCATCTTTGTAGCCATTCACCTTTTCAAAAATCAATCCCAAAACTGAACTTTTAATTAGTGTTCTATCAACTGGAGCAACTTCACTAAATTTATTACTTCCAAAATCGTAGGAGTTCAAAAAGTCAAAAAGATATTTCAAAGTTTTCTCTTTTCCACTTCCCAAAACTGAATTTTCAGCAAACTCAATTTCCAAATTTGAATCCAAATCTCGAATAAAGAAATTCTCTTTTTCAATCTCCTTTTTCTCGAAAAGTGACGAATTCATGTAAGGAATTTTTGAAAACTTTTCCAAACCACCTTTTCGTTCTGGAATCTCTTTTGCCATGATTTCAAAAAATAGATTTTCCAATTGCCGAAAATCTGCGAGTGTCTCAATATTCATAAATGGCTGGAAATCTTGGTGCATGAAAACGAGTCGAGCCTCAAGAAGTTTCAAAAACAGAATCCGATTCAACCAAATAATATTCAACTCAAAAGCCGTTTCAAAATCGAGATTTTCATTTTCATTAAAAGTGAGTTCCAAAATTGAACCGTTTTCCCGATTACCTTTTTTCTTTTGTAGAATTTTCTGAATTCCGTCGGAATCAATTCGTTCTTCGACTCCAAAAATGTGAAGAAGTTCTTTGTAAAACTTTTCATCAAGACTGTTCATGTCCCGACCAAAATTCAACTCCAAAAGATTTTGAGGTGAAAGTACTTTGTAAATTGCCGTCAATTTCCGTTTGAATTCAAAAAGTTCTTCATCTTTTGTGTAAATATTTTTTTCGAGTTCTCTGATTTGTGAAGTTGAAATTTCTGAAAAATCAATCTTTGTAAAATTGAGTTCGGGAAAAATATCCGAATCTTCTAAAATATCTTTGTAGATTTCATCACTCTTTAAATCTTTTCTCATTTTGTGAAAAAATAGATTTTTTATAACTTTCTCAATTTCAGCAGTTTTAAAAATGTAGATTTTTTCAAAATCCGTAATAATTGAGTGTTTTACCGATGAGGTTCTGTATTTGTGGTTGTAATAACAGATTTGAGCAAATGACTTTTTCTTGAAATTCGTGTCCGAAATCATTTCCGAACTGTTTGTAACTTTTGTTTCAAAAAAGATTTCTGGACTCTTTTCCTCTTCAAAAAAAGCTAAATCTATATTTCCAACTGCCTCCATTTTGTAATTTTCATAGCCAATCGAACGAAAGAGAGCTTTTAAATACTCTTTTCCGTTTTCTTCTAATTTCATTCCTGAAATGTTTTTAATGTAGTTTTTGAGTTCTTTCAGAAATTGAGTAAATTTTTCTTCTGAAAGTGTTGATGCCGAGTGTGAAAATGTTAAAAAGTTTCTGTTTGATATTTCCATTTTTTACATCCAAATAAATTTTGCGACAAAAAGCAATAAAAAGAGTCCAATTATATTTAAGAAGAATCCAATTTTTGCCATTTTGCTTATTTTTACAACTCCAGTTGAAACAGCTATTGCATTTGGTGCGGTCGCAATTGGCAACATAAAAGCATAACTACTAGCAATTGTGATTGCAAAAAGAATCATCTCCACATTTTCAATTCCATTTTGAGTCAAAAAAGTGTAAATTACAGGCAGGGCAATTGAAATCAGAGCCGTGTTACTTGTAATTTCTGTCGCAAAAATAATAAGAGTTAAGACGGCAAGAAGCATAAAAATGATTGGAAACTGAGCAAAGAAAGATATTTTTTCAGTTATTGAAAGAGCCAAACCTGTTTTTGAAAAAGCCGTCGCAATTGAGAAACTAGCACCAAAAAGAAAAATAATTGCATATGGAAAATTTTTCATGTCGTCCCAATCCAGAATTTCAACTTTTGGAACAAAAAGTAAAAGTCCCGCACCAAGAATTAGCATTTTTTCATTCAAACCTAAACCGCTATAAATTGGAGGAATTGGAGAATTCAGAAAAAGCAAAAAGACAAGTGAAAGCAGAATTGCTACAACTTTTTTCTGTTCGCTATTAAATTTTTTATCATTTCCGACCTCATCGCTAAATTGAAAATTTTTTACTCCAATCATTAGAAAAAGAGGCATTATTAAAAACATTGGAATCATTAGCGGTAAGAGATTAAAAATCCACTCAAAAAACGATGGGGTTTGCAAACCATACTCTTCAGCAAAACCTAAAAAGATAAGATTTGGTGGAGTTCCTATCGGTGTCAAAATACCGCCAATTGTCGCACCGTATGCAACTGCCAAAACAAGACGAAATTGTATTTCTGGCTTTTCACTTAAATAGAGTGCAATCGGAACAAGCAAAATTGTTACCGTCGTATTTGACAAAATTCCGCTCATTAATCCTGATGTGATTGAGAGTGCATATAAAACTCCGACAAATGATTTTGGGAAAATCCCCAAAACAATATTTGCTATCTTTTTGTGAGTTCCGCTTTTTTGCAAACCCATTGCCAAAAGAAATCCACCCATAAATAGAAAAATAATCGTTTTTGAGTAGTTTGGCACAACTTCAGAAAATTCTAAAACTCCAAAAGTTGGAAAGAGAATTAGTGGTAAAAGTGAAACATATCCGAGATGAAATCCTTCATTTGTCCAAAGTGCCACCAAAAGAACAAGAAGACCAATTAAAATTGATTGTGTTTCCGAAAAAGTTTGTAGTGAAAGAAAATAGGCGAAGATACCTAGAAAAATTGCAATGAAAATCTTCATAAATGCTCCTAAAAAAATTAAATAATAATAACTTTTTTAGGAGGTTTTGATTTGTTTTAAATTTCTATCTTGAACAAGCAGAAACACCACTTGTTGGTTGAATAGCTTCGTTTGAAACGATTTCTTGTTTATTGATCTCTTCAATCTCTTCCCAAAGTCTTTGAGCAGAAGCTAAATATCTTTTTGCTGTCTCAGAATCTGGTGAATTGTAAACAATTGGTTTTCCAGTATCTCCACCAACTCTAATAGAAGGTTCGATTGGAATTTCAGCGAGAATAAAAGTCTCATATTTTTTAGCAAGAGTTTCTTCAGAAGTGCCTTTTCCAAAAATGTCATACTCTTTG
>AKKQ01000078.1 GCA_000276965.1 Thiovulum sp. ES
AGCACGTGTGCTAAAAGAAAATTTAATTGATTGAGTTTTATCTCGATTTTTGAAATATTATTTTTTACTTTTTTGAAATTCACAAAATAGTCTAATGTCTCATTTGTCTCTTTTAAATTCGAGAGAAATTCTTTAAATGTTGGCAAAAATTTATTCCTGTAAAAAAATTAATTTGCGATTTTATCAACATTTATAATTTTTTGTCGGAAAAGCTCCGACAAATTTTATTGATTTAAAAAGTTTTTGATTCTTTGGAGACCAATTTCTGTTTTTTCTGGATTTTCAACAAGTGCAATTCTTACAAAATTTTCACCAATTCCAGTTCGTCCGAGAAAACGACCTGCAATAACTTTAATTCCCTCTTTTTTCCAAATCTCTTTTGTGAATTCTAAATCATCATCAACTTTTAGCCAAATGTAAAAAGTGGCTTTTGGAACTTCAACATTTAAAATTTCACCAGCAAGTTGAAGATTTTGGGCATAGATTTTTCGAGTTTTCTCAGAATGAACCTCATCGCTCCAAGCAACCGCAGAAGCTTTTTGCAATGGCAACGGAATAGCAGTCCCCAAATATGTTCGATATTTCATATATCCGCTTAGGATTTTTTCATCACCCGCAATAAAACCGCTTCGCAAACCTGGTGCGGACGATCTTTTTGAAAGCGAATTGATCACAAGCAAATTATTGAAATCAGAAATTCCCATATCTTTTGCAACTTCTAAAAGCGACGGAGGTTTTTCATCGACATAGATTTCAGAATAACACTCGTCATTCATCAAAACAAAATCTAATTTTTGAGAAAGTTCAATCCACTCTTTCAATTGAGAAGAATTCAAAACCGATGAGGTCGGATTGTTTGGAAAATTCAAAATTACTAAATTTGCACTTTGCAATTCATTTTCAGAAATTTCTGGTTGAAAATTATTCTCTGGAGTCAAATTTAGATAAATCACTTTTGCACGACTTGCTATCGCCGAACCTTCATAAATTTGATAAAAAGGGTTTGTAAATGCAATTGTTGGATTTTCGATATTCCAAAGTAGATATTGTGGAAAATTGAAAAGAACTTCACGAGTTCCAAATGTTGGAATGAGTTGAGAATTTTCTAATTCAACACCAAACCGCCGACTCATAAAACCTCTCATGCTCTCCCGAAGATAATCTTCACCACCACTTTTTGGGTATTTTCTTAAAAGGTTGGAGTTCTCTTTTAAGTTGTTTTGAATAAATTCGGGAGTCTCAAATTGAGGTTCGCCAATTGTGAAGTCAATCGGCTCTTTTTCAGGCTCAATGCCACTTAGAAGTTCTCGCAACTTCTCAAAAGGGTATTTTTCAAACTCCATTAAGCAGGAACTACTGATACCTTTTTTCGGTTTCTATCTTTTCTCTCAAATTTAACAACACCGTCAATTAGAGCATAGATTGTGTGATCTTTTCCAAGTCCAACACCAGTTCCAGGATGAACTTTTGTTCCTCTTTGTCGAATAATAATGTTTCCAGCGATTACATTTTCACCACCAGTTTTTTTAACACCTAATCTTCTACCAGCTGAGTCCCTATTATTCTGGGTACTACCTTGACCTTTCTTGTGTGCCATATCCTAAATTCTCCTTATGCAGAAATTGCAGTAATTTTTACTTTTGTGTAAGTTCTTCTGAACCCTTTTTTAAGCTTACTATCTTTTCTTCTTCTCTTTTTATAGATAATAACTTTTTTAGCTCTTCCCTCTTCAATAACTTCAGCTTTTACTGAACCGCTTCCAAGAGTTAATTCGCCATCTTTACTAATTGCCATAGTGTCAAGTTCGATTTCATTTCCGCTCTCAACATCTGCAATTTTGTCTAAAAAGAGTGTATCACCCTCATTTACACGGTACTGTTTTCCACCGTTTTTAACAATTGCATACATGAATTGCCCTTTAAAAAAATTAGTGCAAAATTATATCAAAATTTTCATAATCTCATTAAAAAGAAGATTAAAAATCAAAATCTAGAAATAATTTTGATAGAATTTAGACTTGACAATTTTAAATAGGAAAAGAAATGGCATTAAATGTTTATTATGACAAAGATTGTAATATCGACATTATTAAAAGTAAAACAGTAGCGATGATTGGATTTGGTTCTCAAGGTCATGCTCATGCTGAAAACTTAAGAGATTCTGGTGTTACTGTTGTTATTGGTCTCCGAAAAGGTGGGAGTTCTTGGGCGAAAGCTGAAGCTAAAAACTTTGAAGTTCTTACAGTAGCAGAAGCAACGGCAAAAGCTGATGTTGTTATGATTCTTTTACCTGATGAAAATCAAGCAGAGATTTATAAAAATGAGATTGAGCCAAACCTAAAAGAGGGTGCAACAATTGCTTTCGGTCATGGTTTCAATATTCACTACGGAAGAATCATTCCAAGAAAAGACATCAATGTTACGATGATTGCACCAAAAGCCCCTGGACACACAGTTAGAAGTGAGTTTGTAAGAGGTGGTGGTATTCCTGACCTCATCGCTGTTGGACAAAACCCAAGTGGAACTACAAAAGAGTTAGCTCTTTCTTATGCTTCAGCTATTGGTGGTGGTAGAACTGCAATTATCGAAACAACTTTTAAAGATGAAACTGAGACTGACCTATTCGGAGAACAAGCTGTTCTTTGTGGTGGTGCTACTTCACTTGTTCAAGCTGGTTTTGAGACTCTTACAGAAGCAGGATATGCTCCAGAATTAGCTTACTTTGAGTGTCTTCACGAATTGAAACTTATTGTTGATTTAATGTTCGAGGGTGGTATCGAGGGAATGAGATACTCAATCTCTAACACTGCTGAATATGGTGATTATGTTTCTGGAAAGAGAGTTATCAATGATGAGTCTAAAAAGGCTATGAAAGATATTCTTACTGAGATTCAAGATGGACGATTTGCAAAAGACTTTATCACAGAGGGTCAAACTGGTTACCCAAGAATGAATGCTGAAAGAAACAATACAGAAGCTACACTTATCTCTAAAACAGGTAAAGACCTTCGTGAAATGATGCCTTGGATCGCAAAAAACAAAATTGTAGATCAAGAGAAAAACTAATTTAAACTCAAACTTTTTTGTCGGACTCTGCTCCGACACCCCAAAACAATACAAGGAAATTTACCATGTTACTTTTTACACCTGGACCAACACCAGTATCTGAAAATACTCGATTGGCGATGAGTAAGCCAACTATTCACCACCGAACACCTGAGTTTGAATCTATTTTTGAAGAGACTAGAAAATTACTTTTAGAAATGATTGGAACTGATGAGGTTGTTCTTCTCTCATCTTCAGGAACGGGTGCGATGGAATCTGCCGTAACAAACTTGACTCGTAAAAAATTGCTTTCAATTAATGCAGGAAAATTTGGTGAGAGATTTGGAAAAATTGCAAAAGCAAACAGCATTGAAAATGTTGAATTAATCTACGATTGGAATACTCCTGCGAGTGTAGAAGAAGTTGTAAATCTTGTAAAAGAGGATACAGAAATTGATGCAATTGCAATTCAAATCAGTGAGTCATCTGGAGGTTTGAGACACCCAGTTGAGGAAATTGCAAAACAAGTCAAAGAGATTCGAGATATTTCGATAATTGCGGACGGAATTACTGCGATGGGAGTTGAGAAAATTGATATTTCAAATATTGATGCTCTGATTGGTGGAAGTCAAAAAGCATTTATGCTACCTCCAGGTTTAGCGATTTTGGGACTTTCAAATAGTGCGGTAGAAAAAATTGGAAAAGGCAAAGGCTTCTATTTCAATTTGGCTAGTGAAATTAAAAAGCAGAGAACAAACACAACCGCTTACACTCCTGCGACAACTCTAATCATTGGACTTTTACAAGTTTTAAAAGAGTTTAAGAGTTTTGGTTTTGATAATCTTTACTTAAAAACTGAAAAACGGGGAAAAGCTGTTGAGTTAGCGATGAGGTCTATTGGTTTGGAAATTTATCCGCAAGTCTCATCAAAAGCTATGACAACAATCTATTTTGAGAAAAGTGCTGAATTGAGAAAAATCTTAAAAAGCGAATTTGCTGTAAATGTTGCGGGTGGTCAAGAACAGTTGAAAAACACTATTTTCCGAATCAACAACATGGGAATTATTCCAGAAAGTGAGATTTCTTGGGTTTTAAATTCTGTTGAATTGGCATTACAAAAAATGGGAATTCGAGATTTTGACGGAACTGCAAACAAAGAATATTTAAAACATATCTTTTAAAAGCTGGGGAACATTCCCCATTTTTAATTTAATTCCAAATTCTCTCTTTGATACAATCTTTTAAAAATTAGGAAATTGATTTTGGGAATTGAAAAAAGTGAAAAAGCTTTTGAAAGAGCAAAAAAATCTATTGTTGGCGGAGTGAATTCTCCTGTTCGAGCTTTTGGTAGTGTTGGTGGAATTCCTCCATTTATTGAGAGAGGTGAAGGCGGACACCTCATCGATATTGACGGGAATAGATATATCGATTTTGTTCAAAGTTGGGGTCCTCTAATTCTTGGACATACAAATGAAAAAGTTTTAGAAGCTGTAAAAGATGCAGTTTCTCGGGGATTAAGTTTTGGTGCACCGACGGAATTAGAAACAGAATTAGCTGAAGACATCACAAAACTTTTACCACATATTGAGAGATTACGATTTGTAAATTCAGGAACAGAAGCAGTAATGAGTGCAATTCGACTCGCTCGAGGTTTTACGGGTCGAGATGACATTGTGAAATTTGAGGGAAATTATCACGGACATTCTGACTCGCTTCTTGTAAAAGCAGGTAGCGGTGCGACAACTTTTGGAAAACCAAGTTCTGATGGAGTTCCTGCTGACTTTTCAAAACATACACTTCTTGCAAAATATAATGATATTGAATCTGTAAAACGAGTTTTAGGTGAGTCTGAAAATATTGCATGTATTATTATTGAGCCAATTGCGGGAAATATGGGACTTGTTCCTGCGGATAAAGAGTTTCTTTACGAATTGCGAGAATTGACAAAAGATCGTGGAATAGTTTTGATTTTTGATGAGGTCATGAGTGGATTTCGTGCAGATTTACGAGGAGCTTTTGGAATTTACGGAATTGAACCAGACTTGACAACTTTTGGAAAAGTGATTGGTGGAGGAATGCCAGTTGGTGCATTTGGTGGTCGAGCTGAAATTATGGATAAACTTTCTCCACTTGGCGGAGTTTATCAAGCGGGAACACTTTCAGGAAATCCTATCGCAATGAGTGCAGGTGCAAAAATGCTAGAAATTTTGACTCAAAACAGCAAAATTTATGGTGTTTTAGAAAATCGTGCAAAGAGACTTATGTCTGGATTTAAAGAAATTGCTGAAAAATACAATATTGCAATTCAGACAGATTTTCGTGGAACAATGTTCGGATATTTTTTCAATTCAGAAAAAGTTTCAAATTTTGATGATGCTCTGAAATCAGATACTGATAGATTTGCGAAATTTCATCACGGAATGCTTGAAAAAGGAATCTATTTAGCTCCGTCGCAATTTGAGGCTGGATTTATTTCAACAATGACAACAGATGAAATGATCGAGGAGACTTTAAAAATTGCCGATGAGGTCATGGCAACACTTTAAAAAATTGTCGGATTTCTCCGACAAATCTATTACTGTTTAAGTTGAAGAAGTGTATTTAGCATTTGGTCAGAAGTTGTAATTGTTTTACTGTTTGATTGGAAACCTCTCTGAACAACAATTAGTTTTGTCAAACTTCGGCTCAAATCAACATTTGACATTTCAAGATAAGATGCCTGAACCATACCTCGACCACCTGCACCAGCTTCACCAATCATTGCAGCACCAGAGTTTGCAGACTCAAGATAGATATTTCCACCTTCACTCATTAGACCCTCGTTGTTTGTAAATCTTGTTACCGCAACTTGTGCAAGACCAATTGATTTTCCGTTTGAGAAAGTCCCTGAAACTACTCCACTTGGATCAACTGCAACATCAACTAAATCTCCTGCTCCAAAACCATCTTGAGAAATTCCCGCTGTTTTTGTCTCAGCATTGTATGAAGTCAATCCACCAAATCCACCAATTGAACCTAAATCTAAATCGATAACTTGATTTTCAGTAGAACCGTTGTTTCCTGTAAATTTAAGAGTCGATGGGTTTGCACTTGCAAGAGAACCATCAGAATTAAAAGTAACACTACCACCAAGTAGGATATTTTCGTTTGGTGTTCCTCCGATAGAAGTCCCGCCAGCACTTGTAATTTTCATGTCCCATCGACCTTCTCCAACATTTCGGAAATCAAAACGAACTGTATGTTTTGAGCCAAGAGAATCAAGAACATCTATACTTGTTCCATGTGTTGCTGTTGCCATTCCTTGCGAATATGTTGAGAATCCTGGTTGCAATGCTGCTGTTGAAAGCGGACTTAAAAGATTCGTAAAGTTCTCATTATTTTGAGTTCCCTCAGAAATATCAATTTGTAGAGCAGTTCCACCAGTGTTTTCAACCATGAATTTTCCGTCGCTATTAATTGAAACACCAACACCTGTTCGGTTCGCAAGAATTGATCTTAAATCTTCAACTGTAGAAAAATCAGTTCCATAAACAAGCTCTTCAGGTGTTCCACCATTAATTGCAATATTGAAAGAGTCTCCAACTTTTAAACCTAATTTTTCCCCGCTTTCATTAAAAACAGCAGAAAGATTTTCTGTAACCTCATCACCATTTGTAGTTAAAAATTGACCATTTGCATCAACTTCAAAAACTGAACTTGTCTTTTCATTGTATTCACCAGAATTTAAGTTTGCTTTTAATCGAATTGATGAAGTAGATTTTGCTGGCATTGTTAATGAAGAATCAACTTTAACATCTTTTACAGTTGAAGCTAAGTCTATTTTTCCTTGCTCTTCATCATATAACCAACCTTGTAAAATATATCCATTTCCATCAACAAGCATTCCGTTTGCATCAAACTTAAAATCACCTGCTCTTGTGTATTTATAACTTTTTCCACCATCGGCACTAACTGTAAAGAAACCGTCTCCAGAAATTGCCATATCTGTATTTTTGTCCGTCTTTTCTAATGAACCTTGACTAAAAATTTTAGAAACACTACCAACTGATGAACCAAGTCCAACTTGAACAGCATTTGTTCCTCCTAATCCACCATCTGGAGCAGAAGCAATTTTTGATGTTTGTGATAGCATATCCGAAAAGTTTGCTCTTGAATATTTAAATCCTACTGTATTTACATTGGCAATGTTGTTACCCTCAACATCCATTGCGATTTGGTGTGCCTGAAGACCTGAAACTCCAGACCAAAGTGATCTCATCATAGTTAAAACTCCTAAATCATATTTATTTTTATAAGTATCGGCAAAAAGAACTTTACTTTATGTATAATTTAGTC
>AKKQ01000079.1 GCA_000276965.1 Thiovulum sp. ES
TCAAGACTAAGTATAATGATTGGATTCAGAGACAGATTGAAGCATATGGATTTCAGGAAGGCTTTGATTACTGGGTAATAGATGTTAAGGCAACAAAATACAGAGGAGCTTCTAAGGAATACTACGGAACTTACAATATGAGTAAAGAGTTAGGGATGACAGCTAACTCAGAGAAAGGGAAGTTAATTAGACTTTATTATATTCAGGTAGAGAAAGACCTCATCAACAGTAAGTCCAAACAGATTGAGGTGCTTACAGGTCAGCTAACAAGATTTGGACAGAATTTAGAAAAGTGGTCATTAGAGACTAAGAAAGAGTTGATTGAAGCTACAAGAGATAGGTCGGCGGAGATAATGGAAATGTTATCAAATATTTCACGGAAAAGAGGGACTATATTTACCAGAACTTCGTCTTATAATGTGAATAAGACTGAGCTTCAGACATATATGTGTTTTTTTACAGCTTTGGTTCAGTTTGCTCAATTAAATGGGTTAGATGACCAGCAGATGTATTTGTCAGCACAGAGACAGATGAGACGGTTATTTAGGACAGAATTTGTATTTTTTAGCTGTTGTGGATATGGAAGTGGCTGAAGACCAATTGCACACAGTGGTGTCGTTAGAGGACTTTATAGTAAAAAGTAATTTAGATGTGGAGACAGAGGAAGACATCAATTCTAAAGAGGTTCTTAAAGCTCTGAAAGAGTTAGATTTTGTGTGGCAGAGAAAGAATCGAGATAGGATTACAGAAGAGGGGCAGGAGTTTCTATCTCTTTATGATACGGGTAAGTCTTTTACAGTAAGAGGTTTGCGGACAGCGATAGGAGTTAAGACGAGAAAGATAAAAGAACTTAAGAGTTTAATAACAGAGAGCAGATACTTCAACTAACTTATCTAGGAATTTTTCCTAAATCTTCTAATAGAGCCTATCTATAAATTTCCACAGATAGGTTCTAAATAAATAAAATGTTCATAAGATAATTATAAGTGAAAGGGCTAAAAATAGCATCAGATGGCTCTAAATGAGTCTCAGGTATAGGTCTGATATTGTGGAAGGAGAGAAATGTCAGATAATAAATCATTTAAAAAGTCTATCTATATGAAAGACCTGCTAGAACTTAGGGATTTTCAGAAAGAAGCTATACGATTTTTGTATGGAAATCCAAAAGCTATTCTAGGTCTTCCAACAGGTGTGGGTAAGACTATCACATCATTTTCTTTATATAGTTATCATAAACAAGTCCATGATGTTCCTAATAAATACCAGTTACTCTTTGTTACAGAGAAGTCTTTAGTTCCTCAATCTACAGAAGACCTATTAAAGTTCTTTGAATTAGAATATCATATGATATACGGACATTCTAAGAAGAAACGAGACGAAGTTTATAAAGAATTTGAAGACGAACTGACAGATGTTCTATTCTTAAATTATGAGATACTGAGAAACGATTACAAACAGATATTTGAGATAGTTAAGAGACAAGGATTAAATAACATAATGTTTATTTACGACGAAGCTACTGCTATAAAGAGTCGTTCCTCTAAAATATCCAAGATAATAAAAGCCTTTACTAGTAATGTTTCTAGGTCATTAGGTCTAACAGCAACTTTATCTAAAGGGAGAATGGAAGACTATTATAACATCATGCACAATTTGAATATTCCTATATGGACATATCGTAAATTCCAAGATAATTTTATTCTATCAGAGACAGTTTATTGGGGCTTTTTAAAGAATAATCAGAGGTCATTAGGTCGAGCTAAAGGAAAGATACAAGGAAATACTGTAACATTTTTCTTCAATCTCTCATATTTAGATAGAGCTAAGCTAATGATGAAAGCTTATCCTAAAGGGGCAATAGCAAAGATAGTTCGGAACAATCTACTTGTTTTATCAGTGAAACTACAATATGCTAGTGGGCAGAGGTTCTTATCAGTTTCATCAGGAAAAAAGACACATCCTTTAACATTGTTTATGACCTCAGACGATAAAACAGTCGGATACAAGAATGTTACAGATTTTGTAAAAGGGACAAGGAAATACATCTTTACTAGAAGTAAGAAGTCAGTAGCTTCAGAACTACCTGCCTTTTCTAAAAAGAAGATAATTCTATCAGAGGACAAAGAAACTATCCAGACCTTACAGATGTTGTATTACGAGACTAAAGTTCCAAACTTTGCAAGGATAAATATAGCACTCTCCACACCAGAAGCCATAAATAAGGATTTATCAGAAGACTATATTAGTCCAAAGATAAATGAAATGTTAAAGCTATTAACAGGCAGTCTTTCAACAGAAAAGGTGTTAGTGTATAGTCATAGCCGACAGGTAATAGAGAGAGCTTACACTACATATCATAATCATACAGGTAAAGACTTCGCAGTTATAACGGGTAACTCTCAATTTGACTCAAATGAGCAGAGGCATAAGTTCTGGGAAGACTCTAACATAAATGTTCTATTCGGAACAGACTCAATGTCTCAAGGGCATAATCTTCAAAATGCTAATTATATCATCTACTTAAACCTACCATTGAATTCAGGAAACTATATTCAGACATCAGGTCGTATATCTAGGATAGGAACAGAGCATTCTAATCTCACTCTTATCCACTTGTTATACGAAGACACAGCTGACATAGATTGGTATGAAATGGTTCATAGACAGTTGAACCTCATCAACACCTTAAATCCAGACCAAATAGACGAGGGGCTTCTAGCTTCAGATGTTACAGAAACATTAGACGAAAAAGACATCGATACTTTTGTTCGTAGAAGTCTAGGCAATAGACGAAAACAGTATGTAGATGACTAATCTATTGAACACTAAACAATGCTTAAACCTAGTTCTTTAAGTCATTTCAGAGATAGGTATCTCCGTTCTGGGGAGCCTAAATAAGCCTTGCTAATGTTAAGTAATAAGACATACTTGAGTACATTATGTATAATAATTTAAAGTTGAAAGATAAAAAGTCTTACAACTATTAAAGAAAACTAAGGATTAGCAGTGCCTTTTAGCTTAAAAGAAAGAACTTATCGTAACTTGAGTAAGTTAAATATTAGAACTCTTCCAGAGACAGTAGAAGAGTTATTCAGCAAAACTACATTGAACTTGGCTAACAGTCAAATTACTTCCTTGCCACCTGAAATTGGTAATCTTACACAACTTGAAGCTTTAATTCTAAGTGGTAACAATCTTACAAGTCTCCCTCTCTCATTGAGAAATCTTAGAAAACTCACATATGTGAATATCAGTGGAAACAGAAGTTTAAATCAAGACTACATGTTTGATTGTTTCAGAGGGGTCGAGACAGTTATCTCAGATAAATACATTTGGAACTTAAAAGAACTTCCTTTCTAGACCTACTACAATGCTAAAAGAAATATAGCTACACTTTTTAGCATTGTCATAACCTTTCCATAAACCTATCTATAAATTTCTACAGATAGGTTCTAAATAAATAAAATGTTCATAAGATAATTATTAAGTGAAAGAGCTAAAAAGGTTATCAGGTGGCTCTAAATGAGTGTCAGGTATAGGTCTGATATTGTGAAAGGAGAAACATGAATTTAGAATATTCCGATATAACCAAAAGCGAACTGAACGAGATATTTGAAGCCTCAAGTAAAGATAGTAAGGCTTCTATCTCCTTATCAGAGCTTAAGTCCTTATATAAAGGACTTCTAGAGGTCAGTAGAAGACACTGCCTTTTTCATTAAGCTTACAGAGAACGGGGAACTGGTAGGTTACTATATTGTAGCGGGAACATTAATTGATGAGACAGCCTATCTAATTGATTTCTATTTGAAGAAAGCTTACAGGGGTAAAGGTCTGTCAGAAGACATGTTATTGCACCTGCATGTAGCAGTTAAAGACTATTATACAAAGCTTATATTAAGAGTCGAGACGGACAACATTTCTGCTATCAGGGCTTATCAGAAGTTTGGGTTTAAGACTGTTTCTATCTATGAAGATACTAACGATTTGATGATGTTGGCTAACATTTAATGAGAAAACTAACTTTAAGAGCTTACGAGAAGAACATAGCTAGAGTGCTATTTTTTTCAAAACTTAGAGCTGAAATCCCCTCTTTAGATATTGATTTTTCCAGACTAAATATTCTACATTATTTGGAAAAAGGCGAGACATTATATTATTATATAACAGAACATGAGGAACAGGATAATGTGAATATTTATCTAATATTCGAGGACATAGGATATGTCGAGGTTTATTCAGAGTTTGAAAACGACCCATACCTATTTAAGTTGCTATCTAAAGGTTATTCAGTTTCTACCAAACTATCTATGCCTAGGAACTTAAGAAAATCATTTGATACTTATTCTTATACATATATATCTTCTACACAATTGAACTTAGAGGGGTCAGAGAACAAGTCAAAAAGAAAAGCTGTAAGATTGTTGAACGAACTAGACATAAGGTATTACACACCTAAGGACATAATTCCTGAGTCTATTTTTAATTTATTGGAACTATGGGCTAAACAGAAAAAGGAAAAAGGCGAAGAGCTGACAGAGTGGTATGCTTCTTTCTTAAATCTATTCTCAGAGAGTAAGGATTCAGTGCTAATAGCTATATTTGATACAGAGGGAAGATGTATAGCATATTCTATAACTGAAAGAATTTCTGAAAATGCAATTGTGCTAACAGATGGAAAGATAGACTTTAACTTACCAAGAAAATATAAGAGCCTATTCAAAGCTATTCAGTATTTAGAAGCAAAACATTGGGAGTCTTTAATAGATACGGAGTTCTATATGCTATCAGGTTCAGGAGAGTCCTATCTAGATAGAACAGACTCGTCTCTATTTGGGGTCGATTTATTTAAAGCTAATCAGCAACCTTATATGGTTTCTACAAACAATTTCTATGAAAAGAAAGATAATTCTTTTTTGACTAGAAGTATTGGCATAAATAAAATATAAGGAGGCTTAAGGTGAGCGATGAGCTAGACGACATTCCAGACTTTGACGATGAGCTAGAGTCATCAAAGTCTTACAATTGTTATAAGTGCCAAGACACAGGTTTTATATTTGTTGCGGGAGCTTATAAGAAGTGCGGTTGCCAGTTAAAAAAAGAGCTTAAATCTTATTTAACTGGAGAACTAACAGGAGTTCAGATTTCAAATAAAATCAGACCTTCTAACCTTACTAAGAATATTTTATTCTTAGGTTACGGGGTTTCTTCCTTTAGAGTCTATGTGAAAAGCTTTTTAACAATATCTTATTTATCAGGAGCTAGACATACATATTTATATATGATGGGGTCAGACATATTAGACTACCATTTTGATACAGATGGAACTTATGAAATAACTCAAGCAGATTTTTTGTTCTTAAGGTTAGGGCGAGACGTATCTAATAAGTTATACGAGGGAATTCTTTTAAATCTTCTTACATATAGATTAGAGTCTGGTAGAAAGACATGGATATACCTTTATGAAGACTTAAATGAGATGTCTTTTAAAAACATTTACGGGAATAAGATTTTTGAATTGATAAACAGAGCTTCAAATTTTGAAACAATCCAGTCAAAGAGAGGACGATAGGTAATGTATCAGCAGAAAATACTAAAGTCTATGCTAGAACACGGAGATGTAGATACCTTTTCTATCATAGACAATAAAGAAGAGCATATATTTACAGAGTCTTCAAATCTAGCACTATACCATGTGTTAGCAGACTATTATGTTAAATTTGATAAAATGCCTCAGGAAAGCTATCTGGAAGAGATGTTCAAGCTTGAAAAAGAGAGCGAAGCTAAAGAGTCTTATAAGGAACTGAAAACTTATGAAGGAACTGAACAAGACATAGTTCCTATTGTTATTCTTCAACTTAAACATACTATTAAGCATACTTTTCAGAGAAAACTGAAAGCATCCGCTAATGCTACAAAGACTGCAAACTTATCTAATATTGAGGACTTGATATTAGAGTTACAGGAGACTTTAGAGGACTTACAGAGGTTATTAGATACTGCGGAAGTAAATGAGTCTTTGTTACATGGAGACTCTGCGGCTGACTCTTTTAGGAAGCGATACAGAAAGAATAAAGATAACAACAGCTATTTTGTGAGTGAATATGGTCTTAAGCCTTTAGATAACCATCTAGGAGGCATCATTCGGGGAGACTTAATATCTGTGTTAGGGTACACTAACCAAGGAAAATCCCCTCTTTTAAGATTTATAGCTTATAAGCAATTGCTACAAGGAAAAAATGTCATATTTGTTCCTTTAGAGTCTGACCATGACAAATCTATTGACCAATTCTTAGTGCTACATGCTAACAATATTGAACGATTTGGTGCTGGAAATCCTGTTATAACTATGGACAATCTGAAGCATAGTAACTTAACTCAAGAGGCAGAGGACTATCTATTAGATACAGTGGTAGAGGACTTTACAAACAGTGATGACATGGGGACTTTATATATATTTCAACCAGAAGACGAGATAGCCTTTGAGGAGCTGAAATCTAAGGTTCGTATGGTTCATAAGAACATCATGCCCGTCGATTTTTTGGTAATAGATTATGCAACTCTTTTGCTTCCAAGTGCTAGTTCTAGCAGATATGATAAGGATTCAGTGAATTTTATGCTTAGGAGATTAAGACTATTCGGTTTAACATTTGATAAAGGTCGAAATCCTTTACAGATAGTAAATGCAGTTCAGTCTCAGAGAAAAGGGTATGAGGACATGCTGAAGAATAAAGGTAACTATTACAGTTTGACAGCTATCTCCGATTATAATGCTATTGAACGGGATAGTACAAATATTTTTTCAGTGGCACAAACTCCAGAGATGGCAGAGGCAAATGAGGTTCAGCTTCAGGGATTAAAAGCTAGAGACAATAAATTGATGTCTCCTACTAAAATCCAGTTTAACGGTGGGACAGGTTGGTATTTAGATACCGTGTCAGTTACCTCAGAAGAGGAAGCTATTGAACTAATCGATGAAATCGATTTGAGCGATATTTAAATTAACAGAGAACATAGGTTAGATACTAAGTGTTTTACTAAGTATCT
>AKKQ01000080.1 GCA_000276965.1 Thiovulum sp. ES
AGTGAAATATGCTGAATGGCTTGATCCTAAATTTTCAATTTGGATTTCAAAGAAAATTCAAGAACTTGTTTCTGATGGGATTTCGTGGAATGAAATTCGCGATTTGACAAAAATGGACTATAAACCTTTGACTCTTGCAATTAAAACACATATTGTCCCACTTCACCCAAAACTCAACTACAATATTGTGTATGGAAAAATTGCAAATTACATTAACTGCCGAGTGATTGGAAAAAAAGCAAAAGAGATTCGTGATGAAAAAGGAATTGAGGCACACGAATTAACTCGAGATTTTTTTACAAAAGAGCAACTTGACCAAATCGAAAAAGTACAAATCTTTACAGAAATTTTGATTTCTCAATTCGATATTTATGATTTCCAATCTTTAAGTAAAAAAATCTCAAAATACAAACTTTAAATATTTGGGACTGACCTAATTTTAAAAGAGTTTAAATATTTCACAGAAAAAGGTTTAGAATTTGGTAGAAATCTGATTTCACCAAAAAACCAACTGGAATCTCAACCACACTATTTTGAGAAAAAGTTTCCCGAACTTTTAAAACTTCTCAAATTCTAATATTTTGTCGGAGAAATCCGACTTTTTTTACTTTACGATTTTGTCAAGTAGTTTTGCACCGATGAGGTCGCCCCACACATTTGTTGCTGTTCGGAACATGTCTAAAATTCTATCAACAACCAAAATTACTGAAATATATTCATATGGAAGTCCGACCGTGTCAAGAACAATCACCATCATCACAATTCCAGCACCAGGAATTCCCGCCGCACCAATTGAAGCAAGAGTTGCCGTCAAGAAAATCAAAATTTGCTGACCAATTGACAAATCAATTCCTGCTAAATTTGCAATGAAAATCACGGCAATAGATTCGTAAAGTGCTGTTCCGTCCATATTTACAGTTGCACCGAGAGGCAAAATAAAACCAGCATTCTTTTTAGAAACTCCGCCTTTTTCTTGTGAAACTTCTATCGAAACTGGTAAAGTCGCCGAGCTACTTGCAGTTGAAAATGCCAATAAAACTGCTTCCCGAACCTGATTAAAATATGCGATTGGTGAAGTTTTTCCGACAAAATATAGAATTGCAGGAAGTGTAAAAACGGCATGAATTCCAAGAGCTAAAATCACGGCAACAACATATTCCCAAAGTGAAAATAGCGACTCGACTCCTTTTTCCGCAACAACAAATGAGATAAGAGAAAATACACCGATTGGAGTCAATTTGATTACCCATTTTGCAAGAGTCATCATTGCTTCATTTAGCGAATTGAAAAAGTTTGTAAGCGGAATTCGTTTCTCTTCAGCCAAATGTAGAGTTGCCATTGCCAAAAGAACAGTGAAAACGATGATTTGAATTACCGAACCGTTTGCCAACGAATTTACAATATTTGTTGGAATGAAACTGAGAATAAAATCGTCAAGTGAAAACTCATTAATGTGTGGAGCAGTTTCAGGTTTTGCGATTTCCACACCGACACCAGGATTTATAATATTTACGATAATAATTCCCATCACAACTGCTAATGCCGTTGTTGAAAAATAGTAAATAAAAGCTTTGCTTCCAACACCCTTTAATTCATTCACTCCACCAATTCCAACAATCGCTACAAAAATAGATGCAAAAATAAGTGGAACAATTAGCATTTTTAAGAGAGAGAGAAAGAGAGAACCGATAATTTGTTGTTGAAGTGCAATTTCTGGTAAAAAAGCCCCAAAAAGCACCCCAAACACAATTGCTAACAGAGTTAAATTTTCTGTATTAAGTTTCAAGAAAATCCTTTTTCAAAGATTCTAACATCTCAAAAAATTGTTAAAATAGATTTAAGAAGTTAAAAGGAGTTTTGTTGAACAGAGAAAAGGCGATTGAATTTTCCGATCGGTGGAAAAGTGCAAAATATGAAAGAGGAGAGGCTCAAACTTTTTGGAATGAGTTTTTTCAGATTTTCGGAGTCGATAGAAAAAGGGTCGCCTCATTTGAAGAGCCTGTAAAAAAGTTGGGAAATAAGCAGGGATTTATTGATCTTTTTTGGAAAGGCAAAATTTTAATTGAGCATAAATCACTCGGAAAAGATTTGGGAAAAGCAAAAACACAGGCAATAGACTATTTTCCGAATTTGAGTGATGAAGAGTTGCCGAGATATATTTTGGTTTGTGATTTTCAGAATTTCGAGCTTTTTGATTTAGAAGAGGATCAGGAGTGGAAATTTGAGTTATCGGAACTTTCGGAAAACTTACATCTTTTTGGATTTGTGATTGATGATTTTCGGAAAATTTTTGATGAACGGGTGGAGCTGAATTTAAAAGCAGGATATTTGCTTGGGGATTTTCACACGGAATTTGAGAAGAGTGGCTACGACAAAAAAGATATGGAGATTTTTCTAATTCGGCAACTCTTTTTGCTGTTTGCGGACAATACGAATATTTGGAAAAAGAATCTATTTTTAGAGTGGTTTGATTCACTGAAAAGTCCCGACCTCATCGGTGGAAGACTTGCTTATCTGTTTCAAGTTTTAAATACTCCAGTTGAGAAACGGTCAAAAAACACGGACGAATTGACAAAAGATTTTCCATATGTGAATGGGGAAATTTTTTCACAAAGCCTAGAAATTGCATCGTTCGATGAGGTCATGCGAGAAAAGTTTTTAGAAGCTCTAAAATTTGATTGGTCTCAGATAAATCCAGTTATTTTTGGTTCGATTTTTCAGGCAAGTATGAATGTGGAGACACGGGGAGAACTCGGCTCTCATTTTACAAGTGAAGAAAATATCATGAAACTGATAAATCCGCTATTTTTGGAAAATCTGAAAAACCGTTTTAAGGAAAATCGCGGGAACAGAAAAGCACTTGAAAAACTTCACGGAGAAATTGCAAATCTGAAATTTCTTGATCCTGCATGTGGAAGTGGAAATTTTCTGATAATCACATATCGGGAGTTGAGAAAACTTGAAATTGAGATTTTGAAAATAACAGGTTCATTTCCAATTGTTTCAATTTCCCAATTCTACGGATTTGAGATTGATGAGTTGCCATCACGAATTACAGAAGTAGCAATGCTTTTGATAGATCACCAGATGAATCAGCTTCACCAAAAAACTTTTGGGTCGGCACAATTCAATATTCCAATTAAGAAGTCGGCAAATATTTACAAGTTGAATTCGTTGGAAAAAGATTGGAATGAAGTTATCGGCGAGGTGAATTACATAATTGGAAATCCTCCATTTTTGGGTGCAAGAAATCAGTCGGCAAAACAGAAAGCAGATTTGAAAACTGTTTTTGACAATGTGAAAGGTGCGGGAAATTTGGATTTTGTTTCGGCTTGGTTTTTAAAATCGGCGGACTACATGGAAATCTATCCAAAGACTCAAACGGCACTTGTTTCGACAAATTCGATAGTTCAGGGTGAGCAAGTCGGCACACTTTGGAAAGAGATTTTGGACAATATGAATTTTGAGATCAATTTTGCCCACCAAACTTTTAAATGGAGTAATGAGGCAAAGGGAAATGCTCAAGTTCATTGTGTCATTATCGGTTTTGGTGAGAGTCAAAAAGAGAAAAAAATCTTTGAGTATGAAACTGTGAAAAGCGAACCAAAAGAGAAAATTGTCAAAAATATAAATCCATATTTGATTGAAAGTGAAAGTGCATTTATTTTAAATCGTTCCAAACATATTCAAAAGGGAAATTTGGAAATGACTTTTGGAAGTATGCCAAATGATGGAGGAAGTTTTATTTTTACAGAAACTGAAAAAGGTGATTTTTTACAAACTGAACCAAAAGCAAATAAATTTTTTAGAGAATTTTTTGGAGCAAGAGAGTTTTTAAATAGTGAAAAAAGATTTGCTCTTTGGTTAAAAGATGTTTCTCCAAAAGAGTTAAAATTTATGCCAAAAGTTATGGAGAGAGTTCAAAATGTTAGACAATTGAGACTTGAAAGCAAAAGAGAGGCTACAAAAAAATTAGCAGAAACTCCAACACTTTTTGGAGAAGACCGACAACCCACAAAAGAATATTTAGCAATTCCACAAACTTCATCAGAATTTAGAAAATATATTCCAATTGGATTTTTAAAACCAAATATTTTAGCAAGTAATAAATTAGGCATTTTGCCAAATGCTACACTTTACGAATTTGGAGTTTTGACCTCATCGGTTCATATGGCTTTTATGAGATATGTTGCTGGTCGTCTTAAAAGTGATTACAGTTATTCAATTGGAGTTGTTTATAACAATTTTCCATTTCCTGAAAAAGTTTCCGACAAAAATAGGGAAAAAATTGAGAATTTGGCAAATCAGATTTTGGAAACTCGACAAAAATTCCCTGATAGTTCTCTTGCTGATTTGTATAACCAAAACTCAATGCCTCCCGAACTTTTAAAAGCCCACAAAAATCTTGACTCTGCTGTTGATAAATTGTATAACGACGGCAAAATCTTCAAATCTGATACGGAACGAGTCCAGAAAATTTTTGCAATGCATAAAGAACTCACAAAAGATTTGCTTTCCGATGAGGTCGGTAAAAAGGTGAAACCCCGAAAACGAACCACAAAAAAGATTGAAGTGAAAACCGAAACAAAAAAATCAAGTCAAGAAACTTTCGATTTATAATTTTTTTGTTATGTTCGTGCTTGACACGGATATCTTCTCAAAGTGATAAAATTTTGAAAAATTTAGAAAGGTGATTTTTGGAAAACAAAGAAGAAAATTTAGTTAAAAAAACTTGCCGAGAATTGGGAATCACTCAAAAAGAATTAGCTGAAAAAATTGGTGTTCATGATGTTACAGTTAGAAATTGGACATCAAAAGGAAAAGTTCCAAAAATAGCAAAAAACTTTATGGAACTTTTATTAGAAAAAAAAGAATTCTTAAATTATATTTCCCAAACACAAAAATATCTACAAATTTCTGAACAAATCAAGGATGTCAGAATTCCTGACACCCTTTAAATATTTACAAAAAAACCTAAAATATACGAATTATGTAAAAATACACTACAATACTGAAAATATTTTAGGGATTATTTTGATTGTAGAAAAATTTGAATATAAAAATGAGAGCATAGATTTAGAAGAGGTTTTTGATCGGGTCTCTTCTTGAATTGAAATTATATGTGATTTTAATCACAAAGTCAATTAATTAAATGACTTTAATCAAATTCTCAATGTTTTTAAATTTCTCGTATTTCATCAATAGTAATAAATGATTTTCAGCACTTTTTGGAATATCATTTGAGTTTTTCCACCTAGAAATAGTCTCTCTTGCATAACCTGTTTGTTTTGCCAATTCAGTTTGAGAGATATTAAGCTCCTTGCATATTTGCTTTATAATATTTTCTCCTTCCAAAATAGACCTTTTGACTTTTTAAAATTTTATCACTTTGTCAAATTGAGAAGTCCTGAAATGAATTCAGGACAATCACCAAAACAAGTTTATGCTGAATTTATTTCAGTGGAAAGCCCGTCCCAAAACTTGCCCCGTGCTTGATACGGGGAGGGACAGAAGCCCGTCCCAAAAAAGGGACGGTATCAAACATTAAATCACAATATTTAACAACAACAGAAAATAACTATAAGTCACGGACACAAACAGCAAAGTAATCGTAAGTCTGATAGTACCAATCGTCGTACCCATCGTGGAAATCGACAATCCAAGACTTGGAATTATTATTATTGCTTATGCTCCAGTACCAAGAGGTTTTACTACGAAGATTTTTAAAACTATTTTTGTTGTTTCTTGCTGTTTTTAGTTCATTTTTGTTTGGAAGTCTCCAATCTGAAAAACCAACAATCTCTAAATTTTCACAATATGAAACAGCACTATTCCAATTCATTCTTTCTGGTAAGTCAAAGTCTTGAAACATCAAATTTTTAACTTTCAGAGTTTTTGCTTGAATTTCTCTTTCTCTTTCTCTTTCTCTTTCTCTTTCTCTTTCTCTTTCTCTTTCTATTTCTATTTCTATTTCTATTTTTGTAAAGTCAATATTTAGTTTTGTTGAAAAATTTCCACTTTTTGCTCCAACAAGAAAAAGTTTGCCTCTCTTCTCTTCAAAAATAAGATCAAAGTTTTTCAGGTTTTTTTTGAAATCTCTTGCTTCACTTCGTGGAACTGGAAATTTAAATTTCAAATACTCATTTACGGAAACATCAAACTCTCCAATATTTGGGTTATATTTCATAGATATTGATTGTTTGCCAAACCAACTATTAAAAATTTCAGCTTTTCGGTTTTGAATATCTTTTTTAATTTCTCTTATTTGAGCTTCTCTATCTTTTCTATACTTAAACAGGTAGGCTTTTTTACCCTCTTCAAAATTGCTTTTTCTAACTTTAAACTCTTCATCAGTTTCAAACTCACCTTGAGGTTTTAAACTTTTTGGGTAAGTTGTTTCAACCTCAGCAAAACCTGCCTGTTTTAGGTAAAATTTCAGTCCATTTTTTAAAGTGTCTTTAAAAGTAAAACCTCCATAAGGTAGGTTTTTG
>AKKQ01000081.1 GCA_000276965.1 Thiovulum sp. ES
TATCTAAATTTTGTTTAAATTAAAGTTTTTTTCAAATTCTCACTATATTTGACGATTTTGAAATCAGTTATAAAGAAAGATATTATAAGGGGGAAACGATGGTTACATCTATTGGAAATATTTTCTCTCCTCAAAGTGGAACAAAAAGTGGAGAAGTTAATAATCTTAACCAAAAAGGTTCTGTAAAAGAAGAGAGTCGAGTTGATGCTATTGCACGAGCTATTGCTGAGGGAACTTATCAAATTGATTTAGATTCAACGGCTGTTGCTCTTTCTGAAGCTTTAAAAGGTTAATTTGTGTTAAAAAAGTATCTTGAAGGTGCTGTTACTGATTTACAACAATTAATGAAATTGACAGAAGAGGATATTGAAGATATTAAAAAGGGAAACCATATTGAAATTTTTGATAGAGCTTCTGTTAAAGAGAAATTAGTTGAAACTTTTGAGAGTAAAAAAAAAGCAATCGATAATGAAATCACAAAAAAAGCAAAACTTAATAAAGGTATTCCGCTAGAGACTCTTCTTGATGATATTGAAAAAAAGTATCTTGAAGCTTTAAAAAGTGGATTACTTTCTTTGAAAGAGTTAAATAGACGATATGCGAGACTTGTCGTTAGTGTTGGGACTTTTTACAGCTCACTACTTGAAAAAGTCGTACCAACTGAGATGGATGGATATGAAACTGTTGTTAAAAACTCTGCCTCTTTCCTAGAAATTAAAGGTTAAAAATGGCGATTTTTGGAACATTAAATAATGCATATTCTGGACTTTCTACTTCTCAAAGAGGAGTCGATACAACAAGTCATAATATTTCAAATGCGGAAAACAAAGACTATACTCGACAGAGAGTTACTCAAGAAACGATGCCATCGCAAAGTATTGGCGGAAATCAAATTGGAACTGGAACTCAAATTTCGTCTGTCGAAAGAGTTCATAACGAATTTATTTTTACACGATACCAACAAAGCACGGAAAGAATGGCTTTTTCTTCAACTCTTGAGCAAAGTCTAACAGAAATTTCAAGTTTTTTTCCAGACATGGACGGAGTTGGAATTAAAAACGATTTGGAAAACTACTACCGAAGCTGGAGTTCTCTGGCAACTGATCCATCAAATGTAGCTTTGAAAGAGGTTCTTGCATCAAGTACTGAAAACTTAGCAATTGGAATCCGAACAAGCTACGAAAAAATTGATAAAGTTCAAGATGATTTAAATAGCGAAATAGAGGCAAATATTGTTGAAGTGAATGCATCTTTACAAGAGATCGCATCTTTAAATAGTTCAATTTTTGCACAAGAAGCTGATGGAAGTATGGCGAATGATTTGAGAGATAAAAGAGATGCTCTTGAAACAAAATTGTCAAAACTTATTGGTGCTGAATTCACACATGGAAATATTTCAGATTCTGGAAGTGATCCAAGCACAATTGAGGCAGAAGGACTCTATACAGCAATTGTTGGCGGAGTTGCACTTGTTAGTGGAACAAGCTATAACAAATTGACACTTGACCAAAGCAGTAGCCGAGATAACTATTCAACAATAAATTTCAAAAAGAAAGATGGATCGCTAATTGATATGAGTAATGTAATTAGCAAAGGTTCTATTGGTGCTTTACTTGACTTGCGAGGTAGTAAATTTGATTCGGACAAATTGCCAACCGACGGAATTATCCCAGAAATAAAAGATAATTTAGACACATTTACAAAAGGACTTATTCAGCATACAAACTCAATTTATGCGGAAAGTGCTTCAACATCAATGAGTAGCAACTCGCTAGACGGAGCAAAACCTACTGATAATGTGATGGAAAAATTTGGGCTGAACGAAGGTAGTTTCAATATTGTCGTTTATAATGAAGAGGGTGATGAGGTCGGAAAACGAACTATTTATATTGATGAAGGCACTTCTTTTTCAGATGGCGAAAGTTCTCTAATTTCCCAATTGACAGCGGAATATGATGACAATGGTGATGGTTCTCTTACAAATGATTTTGGTTCGCTTTTTTCAGTTGCTACTGGTGGAGATAAGTTATCAATTTTTCAAAAAGAGGGAGTTGATTTCAAATTCGGCATAGAGGATAATAGTAGTAATTTTGCTGGTGCATTGGGAATGAATAGATTTTTTGATGGAACTGATAGTTCAAATATTGAATTAAATCGAGATATTAAAAGACGACCAGATGACATCACAAGTTTTAAAGCTCCAGTTGAAGGTGATAACGGTGTTGCCGATGCAATGAGCAGACTTGAAACAGAGAATTGGAAATTTGGAGATACTGATGAAACTATTTTAGGTGCATATAATATTTTTGCGGTTGATGTCGCTTCGAAAACTGAACAAGTTCAACTTCGTCAAGAAACAATTCAAGTTCAATTCGATGCTATCGAGACTCAGCTAAATAATATTTCAAAAGTTTCTATCGATAATGAGCTTGTGAATTTGATGAAATATCAAACAGCTTATGCTGCTTCAGGAAAAGTTATAACAACTTTGGATAGAATGATAGATACACTTTTAGGAATTAAACAATAGGAGAATTCATGAGTGATTACAACGAAAGAGAACGATCTGTTGCTATTGCAAAAGACTTTTTTGAAGAATCTGTTAGATTTCTTGACGGTAAATTTGGAAAAGGCTATTCTGAAAAACATGAAGAACAGCTGAATGCTTACATGCAATCAACCTCTATTATTTATGCATCGCTTGTAAATTCAAAAAAAATGAATGAACTCACAAACGAGTTGAGAAAAAATACAATTATCAATACTAACAATAGTAGAAGATAATTTGAAAAGCATTCTTTTTGCTATTTTTGGAGGATTTTTCGGGATTCTCCTTGCAAGAATCACAAAATCTCCAGAAGTCTTTTTTTGGACAGTTCCAATTGGAATTTTGCTTGGATACTACTTTGCAAACCCACTCTGGCGATTTACAAAATCTATCTTTAAAATATTAAAAAACACAAACTTTAAACAAGCAAAATAGCTCTAATTTTGCTACCCTTACATTAATTGAATTTACATAAATTATGTGTAAATATCTAACTATAAACCAAAGAAAAATATGAGTAACAACAAAAATTATAGTGCTACAAATATCAAAGTTCTAAAAGGACTAGAAGCAGTAAGAAAAAGACCTGGAATGTATATCGGGGATACAGGTGAAAAAGGTCTTCACCACATGATCTACGAAGTTGTGGATAACTCGATAGATGAAGCGATGGCAGGATATTGCTCAAAAATTGATGTGAAAATTGAGAAAAATGGTTGGGCGACAATTTCCGACAACGGTCGGGGAATTCCTGTTGATATTCACCCAACTGAAAATATTCCCGCTGCGACAGTTGTTTTAACAGTTTTACATGCAGGTGGAAAATTTGACAAAGACACTTATAAAGTTTCTGGAGGTCTTCACGGGGTCGGTGTTTCTGTTGTAAATGCACTTTCTGAAAAACTTGAGATGCTGATTAATAAAAATGGAAATTTGTATCAACAGCATTTTGAAAAGGGAATTCCTGTTGATGAGTTAAAAATTATTGGAAATACAAAAAAACGAGGGACAACAATTCGGTTTTTCCCAGATCACACAATTTTTGATTCAACGGAATTTAAAAATAAGATTTTGCTTGAAAGACTCAAGGAACTCGCATATTTAAATCCAACAATTACAATCTCATTTTCTGACGAAAGAGACGGAACAAAAGAGAAGTTCCATTTCGAGGGCGGAATTCTTCAATATATTACAGACTTAAATAAGAGCGATGAGGTCATAAAACCGATTTTCTTCACTGGAAAACTTGAAAATATGGAAGCCGACATCTCTTTTCTTTACAACACAACTTACAGCGAAAACCTTTCAAGTTTTGTAAATAATATTCGGACTCCAAACGGTGGAACTCATGAAGTTGGTTTCCGAAATGGTCTTTCTCGAGTAGTCTCAACTTACAACAAAAACAATGGTACAAAAGCAGAAAAAGATGTTTCCCTTACAATTGATGATATTCGTGAGGGTTTAATTGCTGTTGTGAGTGTTCGAGTTCCTGAACCGCAATTTGAGGGGCAAACAAAAGGAAAACTCGGAAATGCTTATATAAAAAGTGAAGTTCATAAATTTGTTTCTGAATATTTGACTCGATATTTTGAAGAGAATCCACTTGAAGCAAAAGCTATTGTTCAAAAGTCTATCATGTCTGCAAAAGGTCGTGAAGCTGCAAAAAAAGCTCGAGAATTGACTCGACGAAAAGATGTTTTTTCAGTCGGGACACTTCCAGGGAAATTAGCCGATTGTCAAACAAAAGACCGAGATATAAGTGAAATTTATCTTGTGGAAGGAGATTCGGCTGGGGGATCAGCAAAACAGGGTCGAGATAGATTCTTTCAAGCAATTCTACCTTTAAAAGGAAAAATATTAAATGTTGAAAAATCTGCTGTTGATAAAGTTTTAAAATCTGAAGAAATTTCAAACATGATTACTGCTCTTGGTTGTGGAGTTGGTGAAGAGTTCGATATTTCAAAATTGAGATACAACAAAATTATTATCATGACAGATGCCGATGTTGATGGTTGTTTGCGAGGAGATACAAAAGTTAAGCTTTTAGATGGAACATATCAAACAATGGAAGAACTTTCAAAAACTTATCCAAAAGGTGGTGAAAAATTTTGGGTTTGGGCAAGTGATGAAAATGGGAAGCCAGTTCCTGCAAAAGCTCACTCTGTAAGAGTAACGAGAAAAACAAACAAACTTTACAAAATCACTCTTGATAATGATTCTGTGATTGAAGCAACTGAAAATCACCCTTTCCGACTTGTTACTGGCGAATATAAAAGAGCTGATGAATTAAATAAAAATGAGAATATTTTAGGAGATAGAGAAAAAAGAGAAATCAAATCAATCGAGATTATTGAAGTTCCAGAAACTGAAGTTTATGATTTAACAGTTGATGAACATCACAACTTTGCAATTCAAGCTGGAGAAAATAGTTCTATTTTTGTTCATAATTCGCATATTCAGACTTTGCTTTTGACTTTCTTTTTCCGTTTCCTAAAACCCGTTATTGAACAGGGTCATTTGTATCTTGCACAGCCTCCGCTTTACAGATTTAAAAAGGGAAAAACCGAGCTTTATTTAAAAGATGACAATGAGTTGCACACATACTTAATCGAACATGGGATTGACGGAGTTGATTTTGGCGATGAGGTTTCAAAAGCTGAATTGTTGAAATTTTACAAATGGGTTTCAAATTATCGAGCTTCAATTTCAGAATTACAAAGAAGATATTCGCTTGTGGCACTTGTGAAGCACCTCATCGAAAATTCAAACGAGTTTTTTGAAAATGGTGAATTCCAATTTACAGCAGAAACAGAGAGCAAAATTGAGAAATTTTTAGTTAGAGATTTGCAATATTTAATTTTGTCAAAAGAGATTTCTGAAAACCGTATTGGACTTTTTGTTCAAACAAAAGAGGGAATTGAGAATTTGACTATTGATGCGGAGCTTTTAAGCAGTGGAATTTTTAGAAACACTTTTGAGAAATATGGAGAAATTTCAACTCACCCGCAATTCCAAAAAGATTCTGATATTTTTCAAACTTTGAATGATATTGAGAATTTTGCAAAACGGGGTTCATACATTCAGCGATATAAAGGTTTGGGTGAAATGAATCCTGAGCAACTTTGGGAAACAACTATGAAACCTGAGTTCCGTCAAATGAGACAAGTCCAAATTGATGATGAAATCATTGCCGATAATAACTTTAAACTGTTCATGGGCGATGAGGTCGAACCACGAAAACAGTACATTCAAGAAAATGCAAAAAATGTCATTTTCCTTGATGTCTAATTTTTAAATTATGATGGTGGATTTTCTGCCATCACTCCCCAAATCCTTTAAAAATAGTAAAATAAAAAACATTAGAAGAAACTATTTAACAGCTATTTAAACTTAAACTTTATCTTCTATTTTTTTATTTAAGAAAACAAGGAATTAAAAAAGTAAAACCCACGGTTTCAGAAACAACTTCCCGAAACTACGGCTTCAGTTTCAGAACATTTTTTTTTACTAAAAATAGTATATTTTCTATTTTCGTATATTTACCGGAGTGTATTTCTTAAGGAAATTAAGAAAAAATCAAAAATTTAAGTTTCGAGCTGATATTTTTCTATTTCTTAAATCAAAAATCTAATTTATATGTTTAAGAAAAGTGAAAAATCAAAAAGTGTTTCACATGGGATTTTTGATACCAGATATATTTAAAACATAGGTGGTATCGATGTTTAAGGAAAAATGGTTTTTTAGTAATAAAAAATCAAGAATTTTTAGTAATTTATTTTTAAGATTCAGGTTAATAAATTCTTTAAAATTTACAGAAAAACAGTTTCTGTTATAATTTGTAAAATTTGATAGAGAGTCTTCATGGATACAAATTGTCAAGAATTTTTAGACACTGCTAAAGCGATTGCAAACAATGATGCAATTGCAAAAAATGA
>AKKQ01000082.1 GCA_000276965.1 Thiovulum sp. ES
TCTTGTTCCTGTTCTTGCATCAAGTTTGACAACAATTTTTGCTTTTTTCCCAATGTTAGCTCTTACAAATGAAATGGGAGAATTCTTGAAAATGATTCCTGTTGCGATTGTAATTCTGATTTTTGCATCAATTCTTGAAAGTTTCGTATTTTTACCAATTCACTCACTCCATGCCTTTAAAAAAGGAAGTGCTGAACTTAATTGGACTCCGATGAATAATTTGTATAAAAAAGTTTTGCATTTTAATATCAAATTAAAATGGTTTTTTGTGATTTCATTTCCTGTTTTAGTGCTTTTTGGAACAGTTCAGCTTTTTGGATTGATGAAATATCAACTTTTTCCAGAATTTGACTCGGATAAAATGTTTATTCGTGGAAGTTTTAATGTAAATCATTCGGTAGAAGATACTGCAAAAAAATTAGAAGTTATTGAAAATGGTCTTTTGGAAATGCAAGATGAATTGCAAATTAAATCGATTTCGCTTCTTGCAGGTTTTCAAAATACTACTCTTGGCGGAGTTGAAATTAAGCCGAATGTTTTTGAATTAAATATCGAATTGCACAATAAAGTTCCGCAAAATTTTATTGACAAATATGTAACACCAAACCTTTCACCAAGTTATGATCCAAATGGACGAATTCGTGATATTCATGTTGCAGAAATTGCCGAAAAAATTAAAAACCGTTTCTCTGATTTAAATATTGAAGGAATGGAAGAGTTTCTAATTATTCGCGATAAACCTGCCGTTACAAAATATGATGTCGAAATCCAATTAAATAGTGCCGATGAGGTCGCTCTGCGAGATGCAATTTCTAAATTAGAAAACAAGATGTCAGGAATAAACGGAATTATCTCTTACGGAAATGATGCAAAAGATGGAATTCGTGAAGTCAAACTTTATCCAAATGCCTATGGAGAATCTCTCGGATTTTCAGAAGCTTCTCTTTCTCGTGCGGTTGCTCCATTTTTCTTAGAAGTTGAGCAGAGTCGAGGTTTAGGAAATGAGGGAATTGTTCAAGTTGTTACTCGAGAAAAGAATTTAGAAAGTATTGAACTTTTGCAAAATTTTGAGATTTCTACTCCAGACGGAACTAAATTTGTGCAAATTAAAGATGTTGCAAACTTCAAAGATTTTTACGGTTTTGATTCAATTTTTAAAGAAGATGGTGTTTCTGTAAAAACAGTTTATGCAAATGTTGATACAACAATCATCACGGCAACTGAAGTTTTGCAACAAATCGATACAACTTTAAATGAGATTCAAAACAGCGGAAAAGTCTCTTTTGCATTAAAAGGCGAACAGGAACAAAACAAGCAAATGATGAAAGAGTTGGGACTCGCTTTTATGATTGCAATGTTCCTTATTTTTATCACACTTCTTGTTATGTTTAACTCTTTCCGTGCCACTTTTACAGTTTTATCTGTAATTCCACTTTCAGTTATTGGTGCAGTTGGCGGACACATTTTAATGGGAGTTAATTTCACAATGCCGTCAGTAATTGGGATTCTAGGACTTGCAGGAGTTGTTATCAACAATGGAGTTGTTATGCTTGAATTTATTCGTAAAGCACACTCTATCGATGAGGTTTTAGAAAGAGCATCACTCCGATTGCGACCGATTCTGATTACATCAATAACAACATTTGTCGGACTTTCAACTCTTATTTTCTTTGCGACTGGTCAAGCGGTAATTTTGCAACCGATCTCAATTTCGCTCGGTTTTGGATTGATTTGGGGAACTGTTTTAAATCTAATTTTCTTGCCTGTTGTGTTTGTGATCCTAAACGGTAAAAGATTAGGAATTGAATACCCACTTTTAAGAAAACTCGCTTTTTGGAGATAGTTTTTTGTCGGATTTTTCCGACAATCTTTAAGAAATTTCTATTTTTGTTTCACTCTATTTGTAAAAATTCTCCAATTTTTCCATTCTCTTGTTTTTTTATAAACTCTTCTTTAAATTTCTTGAATCCAGAATATGATAGTTGAGAAAAGATAGTATTTTTTTCCAAATCAATCACAAACTCACCAATTTGTTCATCTACGGAAATTCTGATGGGAATTGTTCCAGAGTTATCTTTTAGATTTATAGATGCATTCTCAATTTTAAAGAATACTTTTTTTGTTACACCTGCCATTGAGAAAACAAATTTATCATCTTTTGATTCGCCCTCAAACTCAACATCTTGAAGCGGAATATCGTAAATGCCAAAATTAAAAACAGAGTTCATGAATTTTATAATTTCTCTATCTTCAGTTGCGATATTCTCATAAATTCCAGTGAATTTAAAATGTTGTTTATCAATTTCTGAAACTGAAATTTTTCCAATACCGTAAAATATTTTCTCTTTAAATATTTTTTGAAGTACTAAACCGATTGGAACTTTTTCAAAATTCAAAATATTTTCGTTTTGACCAACTGTAAATTCTGTTTTTCTATTAAAAATATCAGATTTTCCAGAAAAAATTATTGAATTCTGAAGATAGTATAGTGTTCCATTAAAACTATTTTCATCAACTTTAAAAAAGGCATTTTCACTTTTTAATTCTCTCTTGTTTCCACTAAATGAGGCATTTATATCGATGAGGTCGCCAAAAAGCTTTAAATCAAAAAGTCTTTTCAAAGTATGAACTTTAAAATCTTTTGAGAAAATCTCACTCTCTATACTCTCTCCAGATTTTCTGTATTTGAAAATTAATCTCTCCTTTTCGCTCTTTAAATCCCCGCTGATTTTGAAATCTCTAAACGAAACAAAAAAATTTCCATTTGCAGAAAAAGTTTTATTAGAGACGATATCTTTTTGAAACCAGCTCCAATCACCTTTTAAAATTCTATATTTAAGATCTATTTCTAAGTCAAAAAAGTCTATTTCTCCAGAAAATTCTACTCCTCGTTTCTCTTCTATAAAAATATCGAAAGAGACAAATCCATTTTCAAAACTTAAATTCCGTATAGAAATATCTTTTGCAAACTTGTTATAAAATTTGTTTTCAATTAAAGATTCAAGTATTGGCTTGTGCATGATATAAATTACAAAAAATGATACAAGAGCCATAAAATAGTGCTTTTTCAAATATATTCCATTTTCTCGAAATTCTACCGACACAGAGTTAAATCCGATTAAAATCGTGAAATATCCACTATTGAAAAATTCTGGAGTCGTAATTTTTCGATAAAATGTTAGAAAAATGGTGCTTTTGAAAATTATTTCATTTTTAATCTATATATTTACTTCGCTTTTTGTAATTCTTGCGACTGTATCCATATTTTATTCTCAAAAAATTGTTGTTCCCTACACAATTCATATTCCGCAAGGTTCTATTTCTGGTGTTTTAGAATCTCTTGAAAAACAGCTTGAAACATCTTTTTATAAAATTGACGGTTTGACAATATCATATTTTGGTCAGCCACAAGCTGGAGAGATTATGATGGGTGGTGGAGAGATGGAGAGATGGCAGTTTCTGCAAAGAGTTACCAAAGCAAAAAGTATAATTTCAAATGAAGAGATTACTCTAATTCCAGGTGAGACGACTCTCTATTTCTTGCAGGGTTTAGCTGAGAGATATAGTGTCGATTTCGAGAATTTAAAAAAGTTTTGGAGTGAAAAATCTCCAATTAAAGAGGGTTTCTTAATTCCAAATACTTATAAAAAAGGGAACGAAACTTTAGAGGATTTTTTGCAAAGATATTTAAGAATGTCTAACAAAATCCATAAAGAGAGAGCTTCTAAATACGGAAAAAGTTCAAAAGAGTGGCTAGAAATTCTTATTGTTGCTTCAATTATTCAAAAAGAGAGCGGAAATGTTGAAGAGATGCCAATTGTTAGTAGTGTAATTTACAACAGATTAAAAAAGCGAATGAAGTTACAGATGGATGGCACACTGAATTACGGACTCTATTCTCACCAAAGAGTTTCATCAGAAAGAATTAGAAACGACAACTCTCAATTTAACACATACAAACATCGTGGTTTGCCAAAAATTCCAGTTTGTAACCCAAGTTTAGAAGCAATTGAAGCTGCAATAAATCCTGCAAAAACAGATTATCTCTATTTTGTTAGGATAAAAGATACAAAAAGACACAAATTTTCAAAAAGTTATATTGAACATAAAAAAGCGATTGAGAGAAATAGGTAAAAATCCACCAGTTAAAAACTCTTTTCTAGTTTTTAAACGGTGGTGATTTTTTTTATTTTAAAATTTCCAAGAGAGTTTTGATGACATAATCTTGCTCATCAAAAGTTAATTTTGGGAAAAGCGGAAGAGAAAGAGCCTTATTGTAATATTTTTCCATTTGCGGTAGATACTCATCTCCATAGCCGAGATTTTTGTAAAATGGCTGTTTATTAATTGGCATGTAATGAAGTTGAATAAAAATATCTTTTTCTCTCAATTTCAAAAAAAGTTCCTCTTTGGAAATTTGCAAATTCTCAAAATCAATCTGCACAACAAAAATGTGATAAGCAGATTTTGGATTATATTTATAGAGTGGCTTAACAACTGTTTCCATAAATTTCTCTTCGTATCTCTTTACGAGTTCTCGCCGTTTTTCTAAAAATGAGTCAAGTTTTTTTAGCTGAGAAATTCCTAAAGCAGACTGAAAATCTGTAATTCGATAATTAAAACCTAAATCTCTCATCTCATATTCCCACGGTTTCATCTCCTCTGTTTTTACCATTCCATGATTTCGCAACTCTAAAAGTTTTTGATAAATCTCCTCAGAATTTGTTAAAACTGCTCCACCCTCGCCTGTTGTCATATTTTTAACTGGATGAAATGAGAGAACTGAAATTTCAGAAATTCCTGAAAATGGAACACCAATTGCATGAGCTGAATCCTCTAAAATTTTTATTCCAAAATCTTCTTTTATCTTTTGTAATTTTTCAAAATCGAGCGGATTTCCAGAGAAATGGACTCCAAAAAGTGCTTTTGCTCTCCCTTTTTCCAACTCTTCTCTTGCTAAATCTAAGTCAATATTTCCATCTTCTCCAATATCAATAAAAATAGGTTTTCCACCTGCATATAAAATAGAGTTTGAAGTTGCTAAAAATGAGTTTGGAGTTGTGATGACCTCATCGCCTTTTTTTAACAGTGCAAGTGCTGAAAGATGCAAACCTGCTGTTGCACTTGAAACAGCTACACAAAATTTTGCACCTGTATATTCACAAATTGCATTCTCAAACTCTCTCACTTTTGGACCAGTTGTTAAAAAGTCCGAATTTAAAACTTCGACAACTGCCCTAACATCTTCTTCTAAAATTGTCTGTTTCCCATATGGAATCATAGAAATCACTTTTTACAAATTCTAACTAAATTTAAAAATAAATTTAAATTTACAGAATCCGATTTTTCTAAAAAATTTGCATTTTTTACTTTAAGGAATTCCGATAAAAAGATTTAAGAATGAAACTTTTGTTGTTTTTGATTTAGAATGGACGAATTACAAAAGAAAAGATTATATTATTGAAATTGGTGCTTTAAAAATTAAGAACGGTGAAATTATTGACAAATTTGACAAGCTTCTTCGTATTAATTTTCCAATTAATAGAGAAGTTCAAAAATTAACAGGCATCACAAATCAAATGTTAGTCCAAAAAGGCGAAAAGAGAGATAATGCACTTCTACTTTTTAAGCTTTTTATCGAGGATTCAATTCTTGTAGCCCACGATGTAAAAAATGATATTGATGTTTTAAGAAAAGAGTTTCGTAGGCTGGAACAGACTGTTCCAAACCGAACACTTTGCACTCTCCAAATTTCAAAAAACAGTTTTTTAATAAAAAGGCACAATCTTGAAAGTGTTGCTAAGTTTCTAAATATAGATACTACAACAATTCATCGAGGTTTGGCTGATGCAAAAATAGCTTACGAAATTTTTAGACGAGGTATTTCTCTCCTACCAAAAAATCTAAAAACTGTTCAAGA
>AKKQ01000083.1 GCA_000276965.1 Thiovulum sp. ES
TTTTAAAAAGTCTATTTCTAAACTCATTTACCGCAGTTCTTGTGTGAGTAAGCATAAGAAATTGTTCGGGTTTTATGCTGGAATCGTTTTTGATTGTGTGTGCAATTTTATGAACAAGTGTGTGAGTTTTTCCACTTCCAGGACCTGCTAAAATCATAATTGAGTTTGCTTTACTTGTCATAACTCTTCGCTGTTCATCGCTTAAATCTTTTCCAAATTGAGTATCTTTTGTCTGAAAATTTTCAAACATCTCTTTCAAATATGGAAAATATCTTGAAATAAAATCCGAAATATCAAGTTTGAAATATTCAAGAAGAAGTTTTTGGGTTTTACCATTTTTTTGTTCATCTAAAAGATTTTGCAGATACTCATTCATGATATGAACCCGTTTTTTACGATAGTCGTAATATACCTCTTTTTCCTCCTGATAATTCTCTTTTGTATAGTCTCCATGTTTATCCAGAAGCTCTAATTTATACTGTTTGCTAAATGGAGAAATTTTGTCTTTAAGTTTAATTGCACCAATATTTTGAAGAAGCAACAAGAAATATTCGAGTGAATACTTTTCAGAAGAGTATTTTTCTAGCGATTTGACATCGATTTTTTTCTCGTTTTCAATTTGTGAATATATTTTTTGTGCGGTCTCAATTTTATTTAAAACAGATTCCAGAAAATTGTTTTCTGCTTTAAAATTCCAAGTCGAGCTAGATTTATCGACTCGGATACTTTTTGCAATTTTATTATTGTTCCAATCAACAAGAATCGATTCTAAAATTCCTATTAATTGCTTTTTTGTGTGGAACTTAAAATTTTGTAATTTCGAGCTGTTTGAAAGCTCTTTCAATTTTAATGTAGAATTTTGCAATGCATGTTCGGAAATAATTTTCTCAACTTCAAAATATTCACCATTGAAATTTTTAAACTCAAAATTTATGCTTCTCTCAAAATCCAATACACCTTTTTTGTGGAGATTTTCAAGTGCAAAATCTATCTCTTTTTCTGTTCCATCAATTTCTTCGTAGATATTTTCGATTTTTCCTTTTTGGAGATATTTTAAAATTGAGTTTTCAAGTTTAGAAAAATCATTTTTTGAAATTGAAGCAGTTGTAAAAGAATTTCCAAGCATTTTCATAATATTTGTGTCGCGAACTATCAACTTTACTCTTTCGAGTTCTGCAAGAATATTTCCAATTTTTAGTTCTTGGATTTCAAAATCTTGTTGAGACAATTCATCCCAATTCGCCTCTTTTATTATCTCTTTTGTAGATGTAATAACACGATTTCGGTAAGATAGTCTTTTTAAAGCTTCGTAGATATTTCTTATCTCTTCTGGAGTATCTATCGAATTTTTAAGCCTGTCAAAGTGAAAATTCAAATCATCGTATCTATAAAGCACAATTGAATTTGCATTTTTTCCATCTCTACCGCCACGACCAGACTCCTGAAGATAATCTTCAATATTACTCGATGGTTTGTAGTGAATTACAGTTTTTACATTTGGCTTATCAACACCCATTCCAAAAGCTGAAGTTGAAACAATAATATCTATTTTATCTTCTACAAAATCTTCAGACAACTGTTCCCGATTTGCGACTTTCGAGTGAAAAGACTCTATTTTGTATTTGTCACCAAAATCTTTTTGAAGTTCTCCCGCGACCTCATCGCACTTTTTTCGACTTTGAGTTATATAAACAATTGCAGGAACATTCTCTTTCTGTTCTAAAATCTCTTTTGTTGTGGAATATCGGGCTTTGTCATTTTTTATATCAAGAACAGAATATTTTATATTTTCTCTTGTGTTCAATGCAATGTGTTCGTGAAAATAGACACCGATTTCATTAAAAAATTTTCTAATATCATCCAAAACATATTTTGTAGCTGTTGCCGTAAAACATGAAATTTTTGGCAAATACTCCAGTTTCTCATTTATAAAATTTGCAATATATCGATAGTCTGGACGGAAATCTTTTCCCCAAGTCGAAAGAACATGTGCTTCATCAAGAACAATTCTTGCGATATGTCTCTCTTTGAAAATTGACAAAACTGTTTTGTATCTCAAAGACTCAGGAGCAATATAAAGAATATTCGCTTTTCCATTTTTTAAATCTCTAATATTCTCTTTTTTCTCAGTGTCGGCAAGAAAACTGCTCAGTGCGACAGCTTTTGCAAAACCTTTAAACTTTTCATTAAATCCATTCACTTGATCTTTAATTAAAGCACGAAGAGGTGAAATAATTACAGTGAGTCCGCCAAATTTTTCATATTCATAAATTGCGGGAATTTGGAAAGTCAAACTTTTTCCGCCACCAGTTGGAAGAACGGCAAGAACATTTCTTTCCTCGATAGCAGACTCAACTATCTCTTTTTGTGAAATTTTTTTGTTTGAAAATTCAGCACTATCAAAATCTTTAAATTTAAAATCTGGATTTCCAATTTTCTCTTTTGTGAATTCTAAAACATCAATTTTTTCATTTAAAAGAGTTTTGACTTTTGGATAATTTATGAGTGCATAAGATGAAATTCTATATTTAAAATATTTTGAAAAAAGTAAAACCAGAGTCTCAATTGGATATTTTTCGATGAGGTTCTTTTCCAATTTTGGAAAGAATTCCCTAATTTTATTTAGTGCAATCTCTTCTTTGTCTCCAACCAATCCAACATATTCTAAAAATGTTTTGTAATATTTATTCTCTTTTGAAAGATATGCAAAAGATTCTCTCATTTCTAAAGGGAGTTTTTTAAATATTTTTGTTAAATCTTCTAAAAGATTCAAAGACTCTTTTGCATCTTCAATTGGATTATTTTTATCTCCGCTACTTTTGTAATCTTTTCTTAATTTATGATTTATCTCATTTTGTAACAGAATTGAGAGATAGAGTGTGTCGATACATTTTTTATCTTTTGGAATTGCACAATGCTCTTCCAATATTGGCTTGTCGTAATTTACAATGTTGTGTCCGACAAAAATATAGTTTGATGAGTTGAATCGTTTAAATTGTGAAAATGTAAAAGATACATTTTTTGGAAAGACTCCAACTCTATTTTCATCAATATCAATTGCAAGAAATCGACTCTCTTTATCTTTTTTGGCTGTTTTCACGAGAAATTACTTATTTTATTTAAAAGATATTTGACCTCATCGCCAATTTCAATTATTGAAAAGAACTCTTCATATTTAAGAATATATTTCCCTTTTTCACTCTTTTCAAATTTCTCTTTTTTCAGTTTTTTCCCAAAAAATATATCATTCGTATCTCCGAGGTATCGATTTTCTGGAAATTCTAAAAAATCCAGTGGGTTTAAACTTTTCTCATTTTCAAATTTAAATTTTCCTTCAGCAATTCGCCAAAGATATGAGAGAGAACCAGAAGTTCCTAATTTTTGTGCAATTTCAAAACCAAGACTCCGAATATAAGTTCCCTCGCTAACTTCAGCTTCAAAAGTTAAAAATGGGTGTCGATAAGTGATGAGGTCTATTTTGTAAATCTCAGATTCCACAAAATTCATTTGGAACGCTTCACCGTTTCTAGCTAAATTGTAAGCTCTTTTTCCTGCGATTTTCTTTGCAGAATATTTTGGTGGCAAATATCGAAAATTTCCAACAAAAGAGTCTAAAGTTTTTTGAATAAGCTTTAAATCAAATTTTGGAATATCCTCTATTTTTGATATTTTTTCAATATCTAGTGTTTCACTTTCTGCACCGAACCAGAGAACAGCTCTATATTTTTTTGGTGTTTTGGGCAAGTATTGAAAAAGTTTTGTGTATTGACCAAATGCTACAATTAGATTTCCACCCGCAAATGGATCGAGAGTTCCAGAAAATCCACCCTTTTTCTCACGATATTTCTTTTTTGTTCTTCCTAAAAAACTATTTGACGACCTAAAAATAGGTTTTTCAACAACAAAAAGACGATTCAAAATACTTCCTATTTCAATAATAGATCAAGTAATTTTAGAGAAACAAGAATTACACCAATTCCACCAATATACCATTTTACGGTATTTGTAATCTCTTTTCCAATCTCTTTTTCACCAGATTCTATTTTTGATTCAAGTCGAGAAAGTGCAATTTCAATATCTTTTAATTTCTCATCATTTGAACTCTCTATTTTTGAAAACATTGAGTCTATTTCACGAAATCTTTTCTCATTTTCGCTTTTAAACTCAACTACTTTTTTCTCTCTATCTTCCCGAATTGATGCTTTAAATCCCTCAAATTTCTCTTCAAGTGTCTGAAATTTTTTGACTATTTCATTTTTACGGTTATCAAGATGATTCTCAATTTCTTCAAAATTTGTTTCAATATTTTCTAGGGATTTTTCTAAGGTTTCAATATGTTTAAATTGCCCTTTTAAGGCGATTGTGTGGAGATCGTCTGAAGAGAGATTTTCACCATTTGAAAACCGCTCTTCAATTTTTCCGCTCTCTCTGTCAATAATTTCTAAGTAGACATTAGTCTGTTTTTCCATGGCTTTTCTCCAAGATATTTAATCTTTTTAAAAAGCATTCTACCAACTTTAAGAGGAAAAAATCTAGTTTGCACTCTCAAGATATTCTCGGAGTTCTTTCCCAATTTTTGGGTGTTTTAATTTCTTAATTGCAGTCGATTCAATCTGTCTGACTCTCTCTCGAGTAATTCCAAGGGCTTTTCCGATCTCTTCAAGAGTTCTTTCACTCTCATCTTCCATCAAACCAAATCTCATGTTGATAACTTTCTGTTCTCTATCATTTAATTTATCAACAACAAGCTCGATTTGAACCCGTAAATCATCTTTTAAAATTGAATCAACTTGTAAGACAGAACTTGTATCCTCAATATTATCACCCATTTTTCCGTCATCTTCGCTACCCATTGGTGAATCAAGACTAACAGGTTCATTTGTGATTTTAATGATGTTTTTAACTTTATCCTCTGTCAATTGAATCTCTTCAGCGATATATTTTGTCGAAGGCTCTTTTCCGTGTTCCTGAGCATAATTCCGTTTGATTCGGTGAATTTTATTTATTGTCTCAATCATATGGATTGGAATCCGAATTGTTCGAGCTTGATCCGCGATGGCTCGACTAATCGCTTGTCTAATCCACCAAGTTGCATAAGTTGAAAACTTGTAACCTTTTTTGTACTCAAATTTATCAACTGCTTTCATTAAGCCAATATTTCCCTCTTGGATGAGGTCAAGAAACGGCAAACCACGATTTGTATATCGTTTTGCAATTGAAACAACAAGCCGTAAATTGCTTTCAGCCATATGCTTTTTTGCACTATCAGAAATTATTTTTCCTCTTTTCACCTGTTCTAAAATTAGTGAAAGTTCATCAGTTTGTAAATTGAAATTCTCTTTACTCGCCTCTTTTGTTGAAAAAAGTTTTTTAATTTCCATGTAAGTTGAAACCATTGTTGCTTCTGGAACTCGATTCTGAATCTCCTCTTTTGACAAATTCACAATCTCTTCTAAAATTTGACGGTGATTCTCTTTTAAATCATCGTTAAAAAGAGAAAGCTTATATTCCAATCTTTTTAACTCACGATCAAAACCGTCGTCGCTTTTAATAGAAGTTTCCATTGAACGAACAATCTCATTAATCAATTTACTAGTTGGTCCAAGGTCGAGAAGCTTTCCTTTTAAAATAGACTTTTTATAAGAGACATCTAAG
>AKKQ01000084.1 GCA_000276965.1 Thiovulum sp. ES
TCGAACCAGAACCAGAAATCGAACCAGAACCAGAAATTGAACCAAAACCAGAAGAAATAATTGGTAGCAAACCTGAATTCGATTCTGATCTTGAAACAGAAGAAAGTCCTATTGAAGTTCCTCCAGTTGTTGCTCCAGAAATTCTTGAAAAAGAGCCTGAAACTATTGAAGAATTAAAAGAGAGTGATGTTAGAAGAGCATTAGGTGAAAGTGATTTTGAAGAGGAAGAGGGTTCTGTATCTGCTGGAGAAGTTGCTATGGGTGCTGCGGTAGCTGGTGCTTCTGCGGTTAAAGATGATAAAGAAGAAGAGAAAATTGAAGATAGTAAAATTGATACTCCAAAATCTCAAGAAGTTGAAATGAGTGGAAGTGATTTAGAGACTCTCACAAATTTATTAAAACAGCTTGATTCAGTAGGACTTAAAAAAGTTCTAAATGGAATGGATATTAATATTAAAATATCTTTCAACAGTCAAGATTAGGTTTCTTCGCCCAATTGGGCGGAAAACTAAAAAGAGCTTGGGATATCTCGAACATTATATTTAATAAGATTTGGAAACTCCTTAAGCTCTTTCTGAACTTGATTATAACTCGCCTCTTTTATATGATATATAAAAATATCCAAATCATCTCTTGATAATTTGTTTAATTCTTCATCTAAAAGATGTGGAGTTAAATGTTTGCTAACTTTTGCAAGACCATCAAGAACTGATTCAAAAGAGACTTCAATAAGAACTTTTGAAACTTTTTTATTTTTATTGATTATTTGCCAAAACTTATCAGTTATATAAGTATCACTACTTAGTGCAAATGCATCATTCTCTTTTTCAACAATAAATCCTGCTGTTGGAACAATATGATTCATCTCAATTGGAGTGATTTTCATTCCTTCCAACTCAATAACTTGATTAAATTCAAATTCTTCAAAACTGATTGATTTTTCACCAGTTGTTAAAAGTGGAATAAGAGAAAAATCAGGCCAAATATCGTTGTTAAACATAAATTTTTTAATATTATCAATTGTGCTTTTCAAACCGTGAATTTTTAGAGGTTTTGTCCGAACGGTAAATCCATTTTCAATTAAAAATGGTAATTCCAAAATATGATCGAAATGAGAATGTGAAATAAATACATGCTCAATTTTATTTGTGTCAAATTCATATTTCTGGAAAATATTCCCTGCATCAATTAAAATATTGTCTGCAATTTGAAACGAAACTGTTCCGCTCTCTCTTGTTTTGCTACCACTAGCACCTAATACTTTTCCCAAATAATTCATAAGTTAATTACATATCTAAAATATAATTTTATTAGATTATGTTTGTCTCCCTTGAAATTTAGATTTATTATAACGATATTAAGACAGATAGCAAAATCAATTTTGCACAAATAACATGATAAAGATTCACTTATTTTTAGAAAAAGCTTTGTTCTTCTTTTTACAACTCTGTTTTTAACGATTTTTGCATTTTTGACTCTACACATTTTGAGAATTTCTGCGGAGACCTCATCGACTCTAAAACAGACTTTTCTTTTTAAACAGGCAAATTTTTTAGCAGAAAGCGGAGAAGAGTTTGCAAAAATCATTTTGAAAAATAGAGATTCTGATTTAAATCGTGCTGTTCTTAATGATGGAGATTTTATAATAGTTTTAGAGTTCCAATATCAAAAAAATAGTATAGTTGTAATTGATATTTTTGTCTCTCACAGAGTTGAAAGAATCAGGTATCACAAACAAATTTATAGAAAAGTTGAATAGTTGAAAATTGCAATTTTACAAACTTCATATTCAGAAAATGTGAATGAAAAACTGCGAAACATGGTCGGGGAAGCTTCAAAAAATGGTGCAGAACTTGTTCTTTTAAAAGAACTTCACCAATCACCATATTTTCCAATTACTGAAAATCCAGAAAATTTTGATTTTGCAAACAATTTTGAGAGCGATTTAGAATTTTGGAGCGATGTCGCAAAGAGAAATTCTGTTGTTTTGGTTACATCGCTTTTTGAAAAACGGGCAGAGGGACTCTATCACAATACTGCTTTTGTTTTTGAAAAAGATGGAACTCTCGCAGGAAAATATAGAAAAATGCATATTCCCGATGATCCTGCATTTTATGAAAAATTCTATTTTACAGAGGGCGATTTAGGATTTAATCCAATCCAAACATCAGTTGGAAAACTTGGTGTTTTAATTTGCTGGGATCAGTGGTATCCAGAACCTGCTAGACTTATGGCGATGGCTGGAGCAGAAATTTTGATATATCCGACGGCAATTGGATGGCTTGATGAAGAGCCAAAAGAGGAGCGAGAGTCTCAAAAAAGGCGATGGCGAAAAATTCAAGAATCTCATGCAATTGCAAATGGCATTCCTGTTGTTGCAATAAATCGAGTCGGTTTTGAATCTGATCCTTCAAAAAATTTCAATGGAATTACTTTTTGGGGAGGCAGTTTTCTTGTTGATGCACGAGGTGAAGAGATTGTTTCTGGGTCTGAAAGTGAAGAGATTATTTATGGTGAAGTTGATAAAAAAGAGAGTGATGAGGTTCGACGGATGTGGCCATTTTTCCGAGACCGACGAATTTCAGAATATGGTGATTTAAATCGTCGTTGGAGAGATTGAAGCTTTTGCCCAACTTGGGCAAAATTTAGTTTGTTCCCGTCCTGCATAATCCGACACTGTGAAATTTTAAATTTTTCTGGAAATCACTTAGAGATTGAAAAAACTCTTCTCTATTGTCAAACATTTTTTTGAAATTCTTACCTTTGTCACGATACTCATAACCAAAATAGTCTCCAGTGCAATCAACATGAAAATAGAAATTTGGATTTCTGTTACTTAGCTCTACATCAATCATATATAAAATTTTTTTCTCCATATAAGTTAAATCTTTGTCCATTCGACAAAAAGTTTCTATTAAGAAAAAACCATTATTGCTTCCCATTATAAACTCCATTTGTTTAATTTATAGAAATTCTACAATAATAAACTTAACTTTTTGATTACAAAAAAAACTAAGTTTAAAACTTAAGTATTCTTTAAACATTATATATAACAAGAACTGTTAATATTCTCTTCAATAACATAAATAGGGGCTTCTGTTACATATGCAAAATTATCAAATTTTTTATAACCATCTACATCTAAAATCTCTTTTTTCTCTTCAAATTGAATCACCTTTTCACCATCTCCATTCAACCAATAAGCTGTAAAATTTCCAAATATTGCAACAAAGAAATTTCCTCTTTTTTTGAAATTTAAAAACTTGCTATTTTGTAAAAGTTTGGCAATTGTTCGGAAAGAGTTGAAGGCTGGATATTTAGAGTAGGGATTTGTTCGATTATCGATTAATCCATAACCCGCAGAAACAAGCTGATGCCAATAGACTCGATCAATTTTTTCAGTAGCAATTGAAATCAGCAAATAGCGAATCATGTAAAATTTATATTTTTCAAGAGAGACGGCTTCGTATTGACTTGTTGGTGTATAAGGTTCAGTTTTTTTAATTGGGTAATTTGTTTCAGTTATATAAATTCTGTTTTTTGATTTTGCGGAAAAACTTACAATTTCAGAAAGTAAGTCTATTTTTGTTTTTAAGTTAAAAAAGATAGCTTGTTGATTTTCTGGGCTTCCACGACGATCAACATAAAGAAGAGATGAGACTCCATCATATTTTATACTTTCTCTATTATGGAGTGTTCCAATTGTGTTGCAAAATTCAAAATCAATAACTCCGCTACCAATTAATTTTATATTTTTAAATTTTGTATCCCTGACTTTTTGGGCAATTTTGTAAAATTGTAAATATTCATGAACAGAAAAAAAGCCCCATTTCTTTCTATTTATTGCATTTCCAATTTGGAACTCTTCGACCTCATCGCCAAAAACTTCAAACACTTTTTCAATATTTTTTTCAAAGAGTTCTAGATTTTCAATATTTTCGCGATTTTGTAAAACAGTCAAAAGAATTTTGTAGTTTTTAAGTTTTTCAATAAAGTTTCTGTATTCGCTTATTTTGTCAATTTCCCACAAATGAAAACGAACATTTATATTTTTTAGTTGCAATTCTTCTAAGAATTCAATTTGCTCTTCACCCTTATCAAGATTAATTCCAATTCCTAGAAAATCAGAAAGATCAATTTCTCTCTTTTTTGATGACAAAAACATCATTTTAAAAAGGAAAAAAATATAAACTGGAATTGAAATAATATACATTTTTAAAATGTTTTTGAAATTCTTTTGTGAAAGCCTCTTTTTTTCTATCCCATTTTTTAATCTTTCTGGTTGATCTGAAAATTTATCCCACTTAAACACTACTATTCTCTTCTTTATCAAAAAAATATCGCTGAAAACCCCCACCTCAAAACGAAGTTTCTTTAGTAAAATCCATAGAAGATTTAGGTGGTGGGATGAAAACGAAGTTTCTCTAAAGCGATACTTTAATTTTGTATAATCGTATCATGAAAAAGAGATCGGTAACACTGGGGTTTAAATATCGAATGTATCCGAATGAGATACAGAAAGAACTATTAAATCATCAAATGTTCATTTCAAATCAAGCCTATAATATTTGTGTAAATTTAAAACAAAAAGAGTGGGAAGCAAACAAAGATTTAGAGAAGAATAAACGAAAATATTTAAAAGCTATTGAATTGGATTCAATTGTAAAAAAGCAATTGAGAGAAAGAAATTTGCCTTTTAAAACTGTTACAACTCAACAAGCCCGAAAAAATTCAGAAAAAGCTTACAAAAATATGTTTGATTCTGGTTTTGGTTCTCCAAGATTTAAAAACTCAAAACTTGAAAGACAATCTTTTACTTGGAATAATCAAGGTTATCAAATCATAGATAAAAATAATAAGTTTAAATATTTGAGACTTTGGAAAGAGAATATTCCTGTTCGTTTTCATAGAGATTTGCCAGAGAATTATAAGTTAAACTCAATTCACATTAGTCGAGACGGTGAAAATTATTTTGTCTCATTTTCAGTAACCTTTGATGTGTTGATAAACGAAAATATCGATATTTCAAAGGCTATTGGAATTGATCTAAATATTAATGATGTTGCCTTGTCTGATGGGAATTTAATTAAAACTAATTCTAAAGAGATTGGGAAATTGAAGTATGAAAAACGAATGTTACGACTTCAAAGAAAACAAAGTAGAAGAGTTTTAAAAGCAAAGAAACATAAGCAAAAGTTGGGTTCTAATTTTCGCAAAACTCAAAAAGAGTTAAATAGAACTTATAAAAAAGTGGTTAATATTAAAAAAGACCACTATCACAAAATTACAAACGAACTCTCAAAAAAGTTTGATTTGATAGTAGTTGAAGATTTGAAAACAAAAAATATGACTAAAAAAGGTGGTTCTCGGAAACGAGGATTAAATCGGTCGATTCTTCAAACTTCATTCTATCAATTTGTCCAATTTTTGGACTACAAAACTCCAATGCTCAATGGCAAACATTTTTTGAAAGTTCCTCCGCATTACACAAGCAAAACTTGTAATAAATGTGGATTTGTAAAAAGAGATTTGACATTAAAAGATCGTGTTTTTGAGTGTTCAGAATGTGGATATTCCGAACATCGAGATATTAATGCTTCAAAAAATATTTTGG
>AKKQ01000085.1 GCA_000276965.1 Thiovulum sp. ES
AAACCTACCTTAGCGGAGAGGTTATGGAAGGGGATTGCGAAGCCATTTGTTCAAAATTTTTAATACATTTATTATCTTGAAAAATAATACTTTTATTTTTTTGAAATATAAACGATGTTCTTTTGTGATATTACACAGGAGAAAATTTTGAACAAAACAAATTTATTACTATCTTTACCTCTTGCAACACTTCTTTTTAGTGGTTGTGGGACTGATGACGGAACAACAGAAGACTCAAATGAAACTGTTGTTTCTAGTCCTGAAGTGAATACAACTGATGAGACAACTCAGGAGATTCAAACAATCTCTATTTCTGGAAAAGTAATTGATGGATACATTGCTGGTGCAAATGTCTTTATCGACTTAAATGAAAATTATGAGCATGATGCTGATGAACCAAGTGCAGAAACTGGAGAAAGTGGAGATTTTGAAATTTCTTCAGAATTAGCCAGTGGTGAATATAGAATTGTTTCAGTTGGCGGAACAGATGTTTTGACAGAGACAACTTTTGAAAACACTCTTTACACTGTTGTTGAAATTGAGAGCGAAGATTTAACAGGTGTCTATCTTTCGCCTATTTCAACTATTGTTTCTGAAAGCTACTTCGCAAACAAAAGCACCTCATCGCTAGATGAAATCAAATCTCTTTTCACAGCAGAAATGAACCTTTCAACAGAAACAGATATTTTAAATACTGATTTTATTGAAACTGCTTTGAATGGAGAGACTTCACTTTTTATTGCAAACCAAGAAGTTCTTTCAGCAATTAATGTTCTTTCAAATGATATTTCTCTTGTTCGAGAGGATGATAAACCTGAAAGAGTTGCCATTGAAACAATTGTAAAAACTCGTTCGTTTGATAGATCAATAAACTTGACAGAGCTTGGAATTCCATCTTCGTATATTGACGGAATTGCAGTTGAAAGTGAAGAAATGGCTGATGCTTCTGATGATATGATGATAGCTCCAATTGCTCCTGAAGAGATTACACGAGAGGATCTTGAAATATTCTTGAAAGAGACTCAAGACGATTACTATTCACATATTTTAGACGAAAGAGATCGATCAGAAGATACTTTTGACAAAATTGATTGGTCAAATCCTGAAACTGGAACTCCAGTAGTAGATATTGACGGAGAAAAAGAAAACTTAGCAGACCAATTGCCTTTGCCTGTTGAAATCACACTTTTAAAAGAGACGACAGAAGCGCTTTTTGATTATAAATTGACTCAAGCTGTTGAAGGAGAAGGAACAATTGATGTTGATTTATCTTCAGTTTTCGATTTGGAAAACAGAGAATTTGTTGATGCTGAAATTGTTCAAATTATTGAAAGTGAAAAAGTTATTGAAGATGAATTAGATAAAGCTTTAACTGATATTCCTGATCACCTTGATTATGCTGGTTCTGAATTGAATAAATTCATGGAAACTATCGGAGATGAATTAAATTCAACAATGAGCGACCGACTAAAACCAATTATGGAATTAAGAAGCGGTGCTACAAACTTTGGAGATATTGCATCAGGTGAAGAGTTTATGTCAAGTGGCGATGAGGTCAAAATTAGTCTTGGCGACAGCAAAATTTACTTTGAAATTTTAAATGAAAACGGAACAGATTTAGAACTTGTTTTTACTCTTAATACTGATGAAGAGGGATACATTGCTGATTCTGGAAATAGTTTCCAAATGAGTGGAACTCTTGTTGGTGAAAACTACAAAGCTGAAAATATTCTTTTTGTTGAAAGTGATACAAACAATACTGCTACTATTGAAACTTTGACTTTTGAAAAAGATGAAAATTCGCTTTCTGTTACAAATGTTGAAATGATTGAAGGAAACTTAGTTTCCATTTCTGGTTCTGCTACAACTTCTACTTTTGAAATGAATGCTGAAGTTAATGAAGTTTCAGAGGGACAAATTTCTGTTTCAGGCGAAATAAATTTTACAAATAATCTTTCAATTTCTGGTTCTGCTGAAATTATTATGGAATCAAGTGGCGGTGTGCCTCCATCAATTCCTGAAACAATGAGAGTTACAAAATCTGAAACTGTTGAAGCCTCTGTTTCAGTCTCTGCTGAAGATGTCGTTACTTTAACTGAATATGCTGTTGAAGAAATTTCTAGCTTTGATGGAAATATAACAGAAATGGTTAGTATCGTTGCAACTGAAGGAAATATTTCTGAATTAGCTGAAGTTGTTGGTGTTAGTGCTGATGAAATTACTGAATATGCAGAAGAAATTGCTGAAAGCGGAATTGTTACAGATGATATTCTTGAATATGCAGAAGAAATTGCTGAAAGCGGAATTGTTACAGATGATATTCTTGAATATGCAGAAGAAATTGCTGAAAGCGGAATTGTTGCTATTGATGATGTTACAGATGAAATGCTTGAAAATGGTGTAACTGTTGCTGTTGAAAATAGCGAGGATACAGTTCTTGAATCTGTTTTTGAAAATGAAATTGTTAGCATTCTTATTGATGGAAAAATTTCTACTCCAGACGGCGAGACTATTGAGGGTGAATTAAGCATAAATGACGGACAAATGTATCTCTCAAATGTATCTCTTAAATCTGAGAATGTGTCTCTTAATGCAGAAAAAATTGTTATTGATCATTTAGGAGAAAAATCTACTTCAAGTTCTTGTGTTGCTGTTGTTGCACCTGAGCCAATACCTGAAACAGAAGAAGACAAAATTGAGATTTATCCAAATGAAGAAGAAGTAGTTGAAGAACAAATCCCTCCTATGATTCCAGAATCTGATGAAGCCATTTCTGAAACAGAAACAAATGATGATGAAGTTTGTGAAACTGTTTCAGAAGAACTTTCTCCATCAATCACAATCACAGGTTTAACTGCATCGGTAGTTGTTGATGGCGGAACTGTCCAGTTTGCACGAGATGTAATTATGCAAGAAAATGGAATTGTTGGTGCGACTGGAGAAACAATTTTTGGACAAACAACAGTCCAGTCAAAAGTCATGGATTACGAAAATTTCCATATCAACACTTCAGTTGTTACAGCAGGAAATATGACAGGAATGACAGTTGAAAGTTTTAACGACGGAGATGTAATTTACTCTCAAATTGTTACTCCAACTGCTCAAAATTTCTATTTAAAAAATGATGGTTCAACTATCACTGTTCTCGATGAAAATGGCTACAAATTAGTTAAATAATTTCAGAAATTCCCGTTTCGGCGGGAAAACTATTTTCGTTCATAGAAATAGTTTATTGCCTCAATATATCCTTCAACTGAACCACAATCAAATCGTTTTCCTTTAAACTTAAGTGCAATTACCTTGCCATTTTCAGCCTGTTTTTGTAATGCATCAGTGATTTGAATTTCACCACCTGTTCCCGCTTCTGTTTCTTCTAAAATATCAAAAATATCTGGAGTTAAAATGTATCTCCCAATAATTGCGAGATTTGTTGGTGCATTTTCTGGTTTTGGTTTTTCCACCATTTTTGAGACACGAAAAATTCCGTCTTCAATTTCAGTTCCGTCAATAATTCCGTATTTATTACTGTTTTCTTTTGGAATCTCCATAATTGCGACAACTGAAACTCCATATTTTTGATAGACTTTTTTCATCTGCTCCATAACTGAATCTTCTTCAGTGTAACAAATGTCATCGGCAAGAATCACACCAAAAGGTTCATCTCCAATCATTGACTTTGCTTTATAAATTGCATCGCCAAGTCCTCTCATTTCGCCCTGTCGTCTAAAAGTAAAAATACCATTTTCGATGAGGTCTCGAATTGGATTTAAGAATTTTTCTTTTGGAGTTCCAGCAATTTCTGTTTCGAGTTCGTAATTTTTATCAAAATAGTCTTCAATTGCACCTTTGCCTCGACCAATAATTAAATTTACATCAGAGAGTCCTGCATTTATCGCTTCTTCAACTCCATAATGAATCAATGGTTTATCAAGAACTGGAAGCATCTCTTTTGGAATACTTTTTGTTGCGGGTAAAAATCTTGTACCGTATCCAGCTGCGGGAAATAGTGATTTTGTAATTTTTTTCATTCTGTATCTTTGTATATTTTTTGTAAGAATAACGAAAAGAGAATGATAATTTAATTTTTAAGTAAAATATTAAATTATTTTTTTAAAGGAAAATTATGAGATTTTTTTTACTATTTCTCCTAATTGCTTCAAACCTTTTAGGTGATATTCAAAAAACACTCACTTCTCAAGGTTATTTAAGTGATAGCGACGGTCGTATAAATGGCACTAAGCTAGTTACTTTTCATATTTTCGATTCTGCTGATGTGAATTCGAGTCCAACTCCTCTTTTTAGTGAAGAGCAAAATATCTCTTTTTTTCGAGGTGCTTATAGTGCAACGATTGGTTTAGAAGAGAACAACTCACTAGATTTATCTTTTGACCGTCAATATTGGTTAGGGATTCAAGTTGGAGATCAAAATCTTTCAACTCGCAAAAAATTAAGTGCAGTTCCATATGCATTAAATGTTGAACCACTACGAATTAGAGTAGAGTCAAATGTATCAAGAATTAATGGACTTATTTCTGAGTTAGATTTAAACCTCTCAAACAAGATAATAACAACTGAAAATACTCTTTCAACTAGATTAAGTGATGAAAACACTTCTATCCGTAATTTGGTTTCTACAACAGATACAAAATTGGCAAATAGATTGAGTGATGAAAACACTTCTATCCGTAATTTGGTTTCAACAACAGATACAAAATTAGCAACTAGATTGAGTGATGAAAACACTTCTATCCGAAACCTCATCGTAACAACAGAGACAACAATTTATTCAGCTTTAAATAGTGCCATTACAGTTGTAAATACAGATATTGCAAATTTAGACAGCAACTTTTCAAAAAAATTGAGAGACGAAAATAGCTCAATTCGTAATTTGATTACAACAACAGTTGCAAGTTATGACTCTGATAGCGATTCTCTTGTTGATTCAAATCGAGTAGATTACAACATCTCTTTTATTTTAAACTCAACAAACACAGAATCAAATAGAACTATAAATGCTCTTGCAATTGGAAAAAATACAGTTGCAAATAGCGATGAGGTCTTTGTTATTGGTAGAAATAATGAGAACAATATTTCAAATTCTCTTTTTGTTGTTGGGAATGGAATTAGTGATACTAATCGAACAAATATTTTAGTTGTTACGGACGAAAATATTTCAGTTTTTGGAAAATTGATTGTTGAAAACATTGAAATTGTTTCTGAAATTGAGAACACAAAAACTGACTTATTGCAAAAACTCAGAGATGAAAATTCATCTTTAAGAACAGAAATTAGTGATACAAATAGTAGTTTAACAACTGAACTTACAAATACAGCAAACACACTCAATACAACTATTTCTGAAATCAATGCAACTTATTCAACTAAGCTTATTGATTTAAATTCAACAGTTCTTTCATATTCTGGAAAAATTCAAGATATGAACCAGACACTTTTACCATATGATCAAAAAATGAGAGATTTAAATTCAACAGTTCTTTCATATTCTGGAAAAATAGCTGATTTAAATATTACGGCAATTACCCATACTGCTAAAATATCC
>AKKQ01000086.1 GCA_000276965.1 Thiovulum sp. ES
AAGTTACAAAATTGGAATTCAAAAAGTCTTCACTGAAAAAGTTGTTGTTGCTGGACGGAAAAAGCTGATTTCTGAACTAGAGAATCTTGAAAAAGAGTTGGAGATGCTGAAACAAGTTCAGCATGACGAAAAAGAGATCAAAAAAGTTGAAACTGTTCCAGAACCAGAGAAAGGAAATGTTTATCTGATTTGGAATGGAAAAGATTTAGAAGATTTTGGAATTTCAGCAAATAGCTTTGATGACTTTAGAGAAAAGGCTTTTAAAAAGTTTTTAGATCCAAAAGATGAGTTTGAAACAGAAAATGAATTTCAAGAACGGGCAAATATTTTTGAGAAAGAAAAAAATTTCTTAAATTTGTATTTTGGAAAACAAGAAATTGAGATGACTTACAGTCCAGAAAAGGCTGAATTTGATGTGAAAGTTAATTTTTGGAATATATCAATAGATTTTCAAATTGAGATTCCTCGAAATATTGCACGAAATTTTAAAAGCAGTGTGAAAAATTTTGATTTCTACTTTTCCAAAGATTTAGTTTTAGAAAAAGTTTCAACCAATTTTGAAAACAAAACTTTTGTTGGAAAAATCAAGAAAATAGATTTAGTTGAAATCGAACGAGAACGAGAACGAGAACGAGAAGAAATTGCTTCAAAAACAATCACCGTTGGAAATTTGATGTTTCAAGATTTTGATTTGCCAGAACCGATGAATTGGGAAAGTGCTTGTGAATATTGTGAAAAACTTCGACTTCTTGGTTTCTCAAATTGGAGACTTCCAAACAAAGATGAACTAAAAATAGTAGAAAAAAACAAAAATAGTTTCCGAAACCTTAAAAGCAATTGGTATTGGTCTAGTAGTAAAAGTAATGATTCCAGATCTTGGGTTGTCTATTTCAACGATGGGAACGACGGTTGGGGCATTCAGACGTACGATTACTTTGCTGTTTGTGTCCGTGACTTATAGCCCCGTATCAAGTACGGGGTTGTTTTTTTTGTTAAATTTTGTGATTTAAAGTTTTTTACCGTCCCTCCCCGTATCGACTACGGGACAAGTTTTGGGCTTGAACCGATGAACTTTTGAATATTTTTGAATATAATAAAATTATATTTATTCAAAGGTGAAAAATGAAAACAGTAACAATGAGAGTTGAAGACTCAGTTTATTCAATAATTAAATCTGTGGCAGATGGGCAAAAACGGAACATCTCAAACTTTATAGAATTTGCTGTAATGCAATATGTAACATCGTCGCAATATATTGACAATGTCGAAATGAGTGAAATTGAAAGAGATAGTGAGCTGATTGAAAATTTGAAAAACAGTTTGATTGATGTCAAAAACGGAGATTATGAAATTGTTTGACTTCCAAATTGCTGAAACAAAAACTTTTCAGAAAAACAAGAAAAAGATAGATGAGTCAGTTTTGAGAAAAATTGAGAAAATTGTCTATCCTCAACTCCGTTCAAATCCATTTTACGGCACAAATATTAAAAAGTTAAAAGGGGAATTTGAAAAACTCTATCGATACAGAGTTGGAGATTATCGACTTTTTTACTCAATTGAAAACGAAAAAGTTTTAGTCATGATTCTTGATTTGCGACACAGACAAAATAGTTATAGTTAGTTTGAAAAAAGTGCAAATAAAAATGTTAAATATCTACAATATCGAAAAATCAAATTTTGTGAATGGAGAGGGAGACCGTTTTGTTGTTTGGGTTCAGGGTTGTGATTTAGGTTGTGTTGGTTGTTGGAACAGCGAAACTTGGGATAAAAACCCGAAAAACCTAATGAGTGCCGATGAGGTCTTTTCTCAAATTCCTCAAAACTGCGACGGTGTAACTTTTACAGGTGGCGAACCTTTTCAGCAGGAAGAGGCACTTTTAGAATTGGCAAAACTTGTAAAAAGTCGAGGTTTTCATTTGCAAGTTTTCACAGGCTACCGACTCGATGAAATTGAGAATTCTCCACTTTTAAAATTTGCTGATGTTCTTGTTTCTGGTCGATACGGTGAAGAGCAGAAAATCTACGGTGATTGGAATTTTGAAAGAGAGATTGAAGTCGATATTTCTGAAAGTGGTGAATTGACAATCACGGGCTATCCAAAAGATAAATTTATAAAAGGACTAAAGTGAAAGAGTATAAAATCGAAATTGAGATTGATGAAAACGGAAGTATCAAAGCTGAGACAAAAGGCATGGAGGGAACTGTTTGTGTTTCCGAACTTGACGAAATTTTAGAGGGTATCGGTGAAGTTTCTGAAGAGAAGAAGAAACCCGAATACTACAAAAAGCAAACAACAAAAGAGAGAGTTAAAGTCAAAAGATAGCTTTTTGGTAGAATGCTTTTAAAAGTATTTTTAGAGGTATTCTATGGTTTTAATGGCAAATGATGTAAAAAAAAGAGGTGTATCAATTTTTCAGGAGATGTTAGAGAAATTTGATGAAGTTATAATATCTGTTCGGGGGAAACACCGTTTTGCTGTTATCGACATTGAGAGATATGAGAAGTTAAGAGCTTTAGAGCTGGAAGAGGCATATCGTGAAGTTCGTGAAGATATTGAAAATGGAGATTTTGAGACCTCATCGGCTTCAAACCATATTCAAAAGCTGAAAAATGAGTTATAAGCTTGTTTTTACAAAAAGTTATGAGAAGAAGCTACTGAAATTTCTCCGAAAAAATAGAAATTTGGTCGAAAAATATGAGAAGACGATCTATATTTTGGAGAAAAATCCGTTTCACCCATCTTTGAGATTGCACAAATTGAGTGGCAAATTGAGAGATTTTCACTCCGTCTCAATCGATATGAGTTATCGAATTGTGATTGATTTTATAATTGAAGATGAAAAGATAATTCCAATCAATATTGGTTCTCACGATGAGATCTATTAAATTTTAAAAGGAAAAAAATGTTACACCCAATTACAGAAGACTTGCTTTCTGATGATCGTGAGCCAAGTTTTCAGCTCTATTTTCCCGATGATGAGTTTGTTCAAAAGAGTTTAGGAAAAACCACAAAAGAACTCTCTACTGATATTTTCAAATCGACAAAAGGAGATTGGAGAAACGAGGAAAATGTGAAGTTCAAAACAGAGTTTTACAAAATCCGACTCTTTTCTGAAGATTTTACAGCTTTTCGGTTTCCGACACTTTTTGACCAGATTTTTATCGGTCGATATGAACAGCTCAATCGAGAAGACTCCCGTTTTAATGTTTTGGAAATTGGCTATTTCGATGTCGGCAAACCGTTTCACACCGAAGATTTTTACATTCAAGTTGCTGGTGAAACAGTTCAAAACTATTTTTGCAACAACCAATATTTTGGTGAAAATATTTGGGAGAAGTGGCAAAAAATCGAGAGTTACAAAATTGGAACTCAAAAAGTTTTCACTGAAACAGTTGTTATTGCTGGACGGAAAAAGTTAATCTCTGAAAAAGATGAAATCTACAAAAAGTTACAGAGTGAAACAAGAGAGACAGAGAAAAAGCTGATTTCTGAAAAAGCTGATTTGCAAAGAAATTTAGATTTGCAAATTAAAAGCAGAAAAGAGGCAGAGAGTCGTCTAATTTCAGAAAAAGAGAGTTCTCGAAATTTCCAAAAAAGTTATGATGGAAAAATCTCAAATTTGCAAAACTCTCTGAAAAAGTCTTTGGAGACAAAAACTTTTCTCGATTTAGAAAAACAGAAAGCTGAATTGCAAAAAATTGAGATGGAGGCTAAAAAACGGGAAGCGGAAGAGTTAGAGAATTTCCAAAAACTGAAACGGGAGTTAGAGGAGAAGCAGAAAAGAGAGTTAGAGATTTTAGAGGCAAAAAGAGTTCAAATTTCTAAAGAGAAAGATAAAATTGATACAACTCAAAAAAGCAATCTTAAAGTTTCTAAACCGAAAAAAGAGGCTAAACCAGTTTCAAACTCTCTTGTTTGGAGAGGAAAAAATTTCAAAAAGTTCCATGTTGATTTAGAAAATCCTTCACCTTTTAACGAAGCACTTGATGCTGTTTGTCAAAATCAGAGAGCATTTGAGTTAAGAAAAGCAAAAGTTGAAAATGAGAAACCAGATTTTGGAAAAACTTTCTCTTATGAAAATTTCTCATTCCGAAATTTTGTTGAACCAAAAAAGAGAGCTGTTGCAAAACCTGACCCGATGACGAAATTGGCAGAAAAAGGTGAATTTGAGACAACTTCAGAGTTCGAACTCCGAAAAACAGAGTGGGAGAATGAGAAGCGACGGAGAGAACTCAATTTTGAGAGAGAGACAAAACTTGCCAAAACTGAATATCAGAGCAATTTAAAAATATCTCGTGAAAAATATGAGGCTGAAAAAAATCTTGCAAAAGAGAGATATGAGTCTGACAAAACTCTTGCACTGAAAAAATTCAACTCTGAAAAAGCTGAATACGATAGAGGTTATATCCAAAGACGAAAAGAGGTTTTAGAAAAACTTGAAAATTGGTTTTCAAACCAAAAGGGTGAAATTCTCAATTCATGGCTCGGTTCTCAAAAAATCGAGATGGAATATAATGCAGATCGTGAAGAGTTTAAAGTTGAAACAGTTTCTCAATCTCGTTATGGTGAAAAAGTAGATTTTTCAATTTCAGTTCCTCGAAATCTTGCACAAAATTTTAAAAATAGTGTGGAAAACTTTGATTTTGAATTTATTCCATACAGGGGAAAAGTTCAGAATGGTTTTGAAAAAGTGAAAACTGGAACAAAAGAGGTTGAAGATGGTTTTAAAATTTCAATAAATTGGTTAGGTTTCAGAACTGAAAAACAGAAATACAAAAGAGTTGATGTTTTTGAAGATAAACCTGTTTTTAAAGAAGTTGATAGTTTTATTTTGAATGGAATTTCAACCAATTTTGAAAACAAAACTTTTTCAGCAAAAGAGTTCAAAAAAGATATTTTAGTTGAAATCGAACGAGAACGAGAACGAGAACGAGAACGAGAACGAGAACGAGAACGAGAACGAGAAATTGCCTCAAAAACAATCACCGTTGGAAATTTGATGTTTCAAGATTTCGATTTGCCAAAAGGGATGAATTGGAAAAGTGCTTGTGAATATTGTGAAAAACTTCGACTTCTTGGTTTCTCAAATTGGAGACTTCCAAACAAAGATGAACTAAAAATAGCAGAAAAAAACAAAAATAGTTTCCGAAATTTGCAAAGCAAAACCTCTTGGTGTTGGAGTATAAGTAAATATAATAGTTCCGAGTCTTGGGTTGTCTATTTCTACAATGGGAACGACGATTGGTACGATCAGGCCTACGATAGCTTTGCTGTTTGTGTCCGTGATGTCTGAAACAAGTTCAGCACAAGCTCTGAAACAAGTTCAGCACAAGCTCTGAAACAAGTTCAGTACAAGCTCTGAAACAAGTTCAGGGCAAAATGAGACTAAAGTCTAGATTCCGTTTCTCCAATCGTGTCATGTTCGTGCTTGTCCTAGAACAAGTTCAGGACTTGACACGG
>AKKQ01000087.1 GCA_000276965.1 Thiovulum sp. ES
ATTAATATTCACTTTTTCAGAATATTTTGATAAATCTTTGCCATTGATTGATTTTTTAACCAAATCAGGACGATTTAATTCAGATAATTCGCTGATTGGTAACCAAAAAGCTTCATGTTCTGAACCTTGATTGATATGAAAACCGATTAAATCGTCGCCTTTTTCTGAACCTGTGTAGAAATTTTCAGGAGTCCAAGCGACCCATTCGCTGTTTTTATCAATAAATAGTGAGAGTTGTGGTTGCATACTTTTAGCATTTGCTTTATAAATTGAAACACCTGTTTTCTGCTTTATAAAATCTTTTCTTTCTAAAATTTGTTGTCTTGTCCAACTTGTAGCTTTTTTAATTTCAGAAATAAAATCTTCATCTATTTCTCTTTTTGGAACATAATTTTTAATTTTACTTAAATCCCAAACCCGAATTGTCTGGTCTTTTGAACCCGAAACAAGGCGATCTCCCTCTATTGCAATTGACCAAACTTCTCCTGTATGTCCAACTAAATTGGCAATCTCTTCTCCATTTAAATTATAGATTTTTAGGTGTCCATTTGAACCACCTGAAACTATTTTATCGCCATAAAAACCGTAAGCTCTATGTCTTAATCCAGTTGTTGAATCTCTAACTATTTTTGCAGTTGTAACACCATTTTTTTGAATATTTAGAACAGCATCAGAGTAGCCATAACTCCCACCTGCTGAATGATAAAGAGACCAATTTTTATAAGTTGTTGAGATTCGAGAATAACTATTTTTTCTATTTTTAGAAACAGTTGAAACTCTAAAACTATCTAAATTAAATGCTTTTTGAATATCACCAAGATGATTTTTTAATTCATATTGATTTACAGATTTATTACCAAAACCGAGCCAATTATCTTTTAGACCGACACTCCAAACAGTTTGACCAGTTCCAATAATTGAGTTTTCAAACGAGTAACTATCGCTATTGTGAATATTCCAGATATAGATCTCATTGTTATTTCCACCACCAGAAATAGCCGTTGAGTTATCCAAAAAATTAACAGCTTGAGTTAAATTTGAGTGTTTTTTAAAACTTTTAATTTTTGAATAATTTCTTGTTTCATAAATATTTGTATTTCGTGGAACATCGCCAGTTCCTGCAATTAGATATTTTCCATTTGGTGAAAAATTGAGACCAACAGGAACTGTTTCAGAGTCGATTTTTTTCATTAGATTTAGATTTTTATCAAAAATCAGAATCTGATTCCCAAAACCACAAGTGGCTATATTTTCAGAATTTGTAGCTAAATACATTAATTTGTGAGAGTGAGTGTAACTTTTTAGAAGCTCTCCATTTAGAGAGTGAATCGCAATTCGATTATCCAAACTTGCTGTAACAGTTCTGTTTTTGAAAAATTTAACACCATAAACATGATCAGAGTGAAAACTGATCGTTTTTTTCTAAATTCCAAGATTCACTACTCCACAATTTAGCGGTATTGTCTTGAGAGCTACTTAGAAGATAATCTCCATTTTCTGAAAAAGCTAAATCTAAAACAGCATTTTCGTGAGATTTTAGAATTTTAATTAGTTTTCCAGTTTGATAACTGTAAATTCTGATTTCATCATTTTCAAAATAACCTCCAACAGCTAAAAATTTTTCGTTGGGAGAGAGTGCAATTGCATAAATTTTACCTGAACCAGCACCAATTTTTCCTAAAATTTTTCGTCTCTCTTTTCCAGTTTTTGAATCCCAAACACGAATCGTTTTATCATCACTTGCAGAGACAGTATCACCAGATTTTGTTACTAAAATATCTTGAATTAATGCCGTATGACCACCACTATTTAATTGAAGAATAGCCTCTTTTGGCAAAACTTTTTTAGGAAAAGCACGGGAGTTTGCTCCTACGGAGTCATCGGTTTTATTTTGTGCATTTTCCTGTGCGATTCGTTCTTGTTCAAGTCGTTCGGCTTCTGCTTTTTCTTTAGCGATTCGTTCTTTTTCAAGTCGTTTAGCTTCAGCTTTTTCTTGTGTGATTCGCTCTTGAAGAAGAGTATTTTGTTTTCTTAATTGCTCAAGTTCATTGTTTTGTTGAGCAGGTTGAGGGTCGTTTTTACAACCAGTGTAAAAAACAAATATCGAAAAAACCAATATTTTAAAGATAAGATTCATATAATTCCTTGAATTTGAATTTAGGAATGGTTAGAGACACATTCCCGAAAAATATAAGTTAAATTATATTAAAATTTTAAATAGATTCGATCTCTTGTTGAGATAAACCAGTAGAAGAGATTATCAAATCAAGAGGAGCATTTGCCAAAAGTAAATTTTTAGCGATTTCTAAGATTCCAGCTTTACGACCTTGCTCTAATCCTTGCTCAATACCCTTTTGAACACCCTCATTATGGGCAGTTTTGATTTCAGAGAACTTATCTCGTCTATCTTTAAGTTCAGATTCGTATTTAATTCGTTCAGCACCTTTTAGTTGAGAAAAATAGGCAATTTCAAAAGCTTCTTCAATGTTTTCATCTCTTAAGCTATTTTCAAAAACTTTTCTTTTGTTTTCATTTAGAGACTCTAAATTTTTAAGAAAAAAGAGCCATTTTTCTATACTTGTAACGGTTTTGTAATCTTCTTCGGACTCTATTTTTTTGTTAAATTTAGGCAACTCAATAAAAACAAAATTCATTTTTTCAAAGTAATCTTTACACTTTTTATCTTTTAGAGATAAAAACCGAATATAATCATCATCAAAACCAAAGTGAGAAAAATCTGTAATCCCAATAAAATAAACAGGTTTCAACTTATAATCCCAACGACCTTTAATCCCCATATCAACAAACTGTTTAGAAGTGTAAAAAACAGCTCGATCAATAAAAAAATCTTGATTCGCTCTCTGTAATTCGACGATTATTTCTTTTCCGTTTTCATCAATTGCGAAAATATCAAAAATAGATTTTTTCTCTTCTTGAAAATCTCCAACTTTCTCTAAATTACCAAACTCAATAGACTTAATTGGTGACTTTAATTGTAAAATCGCATTCAAAAAATCGATTGTGATGTTTTTGTGATTTTCGTTAGCAAAAATTCGCTTAAAACCAAAATCCGTTAATGGATCTATAAAAAATAGGCATTTTGTTTCCTTTAAAACAGTTTAATTAATTCTAAAAATTCTTTCTCAAAAAAATGTGGCTGTGTTTCTCTCTCATTTTTAGGAGAAGTCATATTTTTACCAAATTTTAAACCCATTTCAGTAAAACTCCAAAAATATTTTACTGTTCTATTTACAGAATTTCTATGAAGTTTTTCTAAAATTCCAAGTTCTAATAATCTTAAATTTGCTTTTTGTGTGCTAATTCCGACTTCATATTTTTTAAGTAAATGAGTTAGAGAATATGTTAAATTCTCTTCTGTATATTTTGGTAAATAGCAAGTTTCTAAATCTAATTTAGTGTAGAGTTTTTCAGTCATTTTGATTTTTGAAGCTTCTGATGGACGAAGATTTTTAAATGCAAATTCTAATCCTAAAAGATTAATTTCAATAATCTCTTTTTTTGGTGAAGTTTGTGAGTTTTGAGAAATAGAGTAAGAACCAGTTTTGCGAATCGATGGTAAAACTTCTTTAAAAATCCACTCTTCTATTTTTACAGCTTCGGGCATTTTTGATTTTATAATCAATCTCCAAACATCAGGTTCTTGAATCAATTTTGTTTTTCTAAGCTGACCCGTTAAATTGACGGAATAGCTTTTTGCATTTTTACAATGTTGTCTAATCGCTTGATCTGTATCTTTGTATTCCAATAGCAAAGCCATATCTTTTGCGATAAACCACTCTTCACTATCAATTAACAAAATTCTTACTGGAAAATTGTTAAAATTTTTACTTATTAAATCCATAGAATTACCTTTTTACTTATTACTTTTGGTATTTTATGGATTTAAACTTAAAATAGTTTTAAAAACTCAAATTTAAAGTTTGTAATTATAAAACTATTTATTGAAGGACTAAAAATTGGATTATGAAAACTTTAAAATAAAACTTAAAGAAATCAATATTACAAATAAAGATTTTGCTGAAATTTTAGGTATCGATAAAACAACACCATCGGCTTATTGGAAGAAAAAAAATGAAGTTCCACGATATATTGAAGTTTTAATCGAAGCTCTTGAAACAATGGATATTAAAGATAGATTATTTTTTATTCATAATCAATTACATAAAAACAGAGAAAAACTAATTTTAAATTAATCGTATGGACGGGTGTCTATGACCCGTCCGTTTTTGCTAAAAATTTCTCTATTTTATTGCTACTGGGAAATCATTTCCTTTGATGTCTGCTTGTGGAACTTGTTCATATTGCCACTTTTTGAATGTGATTTCTGGCACTTTATCCTCGACATATGCTGAAAGTTCTCTTATTGTCATCTTTGAATCTGAACCGAAACCTTTTCCTTTTAGTGCTTCTAAAATCGCATATGTGAAAACTCCGTGTCCTTTGTATCCTTCGAGGGCTACCTGATCTTTTGAACTTGCCACTATTGTCGCTCTTCCCGTTGCTCTTACCAGTTTTTTTACTGCCGTTTTCATTCCAAAACTTCGATTACTTGCGAAACTTCCACTGTTACAAGTGTCAATTAATGTTACCGATTTTGTCGTTTTTATCTGTGCTAATGCTACTGTTAAGTTCTCGTTTGAAACTCCGTGTTCTCGCACTGACTCATCGTTTTTGTATCTGAAATCATACGGAATATAGTAATATTCTCCTGTTAAATCGTCCGTTACACCGTGTCCAGCGATATAGAATATAAATACATCTTCTGTTTTTACTTTTTTGCCTATCTCCATAAATTTCGCAAGTAATTTATCTTTTGTTACTTCTGAATCTAATAGTTCGTAAGTGTGAATTTTATTGAAAAGTTTTTTTGAGCTGTTTTTTAACTCTCTCTGAATCGCTTTTGCATCTGCTACTGAATAGTTTAACCATAAATCACCATCTCTGTATCTGTCTATTCCGACAGCTAAAATATGCAAATCTGGTTTAAAATCTCTTTCTGGAGTATATTTCACTGAAATTGAGTCTCTGTTACTCTCTATTTCTCCTGTTCTGTTTGTTGCGATTACCGATACTAAATTGACTCCTGATGTTAGATTCACTCTTCTCTCTACTTCAAAACAGCGATTTTTTGAGAGGTTTTTTCGTCGTAAAATTCTCTGATCCATTAGGTCGATTGGAGTGTTGTTAATCGAAAAAGTTAGGTTTTTGAAACCTCCATCTTTTTGAATTAGCTGATCTTGATAGGGGCAGACAAAAAATCTGCCCTTTCCTGTTTTTAGTATCTCTCTTTAAGAATTTT
>AKKQ01000088.1 GCA_000276965.1 Thiovulum sp. ES
AGAGGTAAAAAAACTTGTTTCCACAAAAAAAGGTGATAAGCCAAGACCTCAAAATTTGAGCAAACTTTTGCAAGAACTTGGCTATCAAACAAAAGATAAAGATGTTTGGAAAGCAACAGAAAAAAGTGAAAATTTTTCTGACTTTCAACAAAACAAATCACGATATTCAGAAAAAACAGTTTTTCATACAGTTTGGAAAAAAGAGATTTTGAACGAAACTTTATAATTTTTTAATTTCTTGACATTTAAGTAGTTTTTTTTTTATTAATTAAACAAAATAAAAAATTAAAGGATTTTTATGTTAAGAATTTTTTTAGTTCTTTTAATTCCATTTCATCTTTTTTCTGATGGTTGGGAAGGTATCCACTACAGCAAACATTTCAAAAGAAATATTGCCTACAAATATGTTTTAAATGGTAAAGATATTGCTGGACATTTATTTGTAGATCCACTTCCACAACCAAATACTTATACTTGTGGCTCTACAAATATGGCAATGCATCTTGGTTATATTCACTGGATAGAACTTGATAAGTTTAGAGATTTTAGTGATTCTTTTTTTCTATATGAACAAGTTAATACAAATGGCTTTGATGGTCTTTCAACGGATGAGGTCAAAAAAGGTTTTGAAACTCAATTAAGAAAATACCATTTAAAATATAATCTTAAAGAAAAGGGAGAAAGTAGTATTTCATATACAACTGAAAAGATTATTAAAGCTCTTATAGATACAAAAAGACCAATATTGATCTATGGTAATTCAGTTAATAAAAATGGAGAGCTTGGAACTCCAGGATATCATTATCTTACTTTAAAAACAGCTATGAAGTGGAAAGAAAAATATTATTTTCTGATCAATGATACAGTTTATAACTCTGAAGCATGTAGAGATAGTGTTTTAAAACCGTTGCCTTCTAATACATGGATTACAGAAGAAGAACTGGAAAATTATTGGCAGAAAACAGGTTCAATGATACCTTATTTTAGAAAACACATGTATTTGAGAACATGGTAATCTTGTTATGCTTTTAAAAAAGAAAAGATATTTAATTATCTTCTCCTTCTCTCTATTATTCTTATTTATTTTGTTAATTTATAAAGTTAATATTAAAAATGATATTTTAAATAATGTAGTTATCGATACGGAAACAAATAAAGCAATAATTATTAAAAATACAATATTTAGAACAAATGATGATACTAATATTAGTAATAAAATTGAGATAGATGTTGGAATAGATCAATATGAAACTATGAGACAAAGTATTTTTAAAGATTTTTCAGTTTTTGGAGTAGATTTTTCTGATTTTAATTTGACAAGGCAAAAAGTAGAGGGAGAAGCTTATATAGAAAAAGAATTAGATTTATTTGATATTACAAATGAATTTAAAGAACCTTTAAAAATCTTTATTATGAAAAGGAAAAATTCTAATTTTCTTGAAGGATTTATTGTCTATAAATTTAAAGAGAATAAATATGAATTGATTTCTGCTACAAATTTGAGAAAACTTAAATATATAGAATTTCCAAATATTACTCCAGAAATTGCAGAACAACAAATTAGAAAGAAATTTAATATAAGCAATGGTGAAATTTTAAATTTTGAAAGTAAATTATTCCATATTGATAAAATAAGCTATCCAGTGTATAAGTTTATTTCTGACAAAAATCATTATCTAGTAAATGCAAATGATGGGTATGTACATTCTGTTAATTTTATAGATAAGTTTATTGAAGCTCAAACACAACAAAAAAGAAAACAAGAAGCAGAAAAAATACCATATAGTTTTTCTAAAATTGGTGAGGTGATTTTTGACTTTGATTCAGTTGATAGAGAATTTTATTCTGAGGATGATATAAAAGAAATGAGAAAAGAAGTAGAAGAAATAAATCAAGCTATTCGAGATGGTCTTTTAAAACTTGATGAAAACCTTAATACAATCTATGATAGGAGAGATTAGAAAACAGAGGATTTCTCCTCTTATTCTAGTCCTTCTCTTTTGAGGGCTTCTGCTTGATAGTGAGCGAATGCTGGTTCGATGAGGTCGTCCATCACTCCACCTTGCATTATCTCATCAAGTCGATAGAGAGTTAAGCCAATTCGGTGATCTGTGATTCGGTTTTGAGGATAGTTGTAAGTTCGGATTCGTTCGCTTCGATCTCCACTTCCAACTTGAGCAAGTCTATTTTCTTTTTCACTTGCCATTTTCTCTCTCATTTCAATTTCAAAAAGCCTAGCTTTAAGAACTTTCATAGCCTTATCTTTGTTTTTGTGTTGAGATTTTTCATCTTGGTTTGTAATAACAATTCCTGTTGGAAGGTGTGTTATTCTAACGGCAGAATCGGTAGTATTTACGGATTGCCCACCATTTCCAGATGCTCTCATCACATCAATTTTCAGATCATTTGAATTTATCTCGATTTCAACATCATCAACTTCTGGCATAATTGCGACAGTAATTGCCGAAGTATGAACACGACCTTGAGACTCGGTAGCTGGGACTCTCTGGACTCGATGAGTTCCACCCTCATATTTGAGACGACTATATACTTTATCGCCTTTTACGAGAACTACAACCTCTTTATAACCACCAAAATCACTTTCACTCGTTGACATAATTTCAGTTTTCCAACCTTTTGACTCAATGTATCTCATGTAAGTTTGGAAAAGGTTTCCGACAAAAATCGCAGCTTCGTCGCCACCTGTTCCAGCTCTCATTTCTACAAAAACATTTCGGTCGTCGTTCGGATCAGTTGGAATTAGAAGAGTTTTAATGTCGCTTTCAAGTTGCGGAACTCGACTCTCAAAATCTCGTAATTCCTCTTTTGCAAGTTCGCCAAGTTCAGGATCAGAAAGTAGCGATTTGCTTTCCGCGATTCCCTCGACAACTTCGATATATTCTCGAGCTTTTTCAACAAGTGGAAGTAAATCGGATTGCTCTTTTGAGAGCTGTGTCATTCTTTTAATATCAGTAAGAACAGTCTCAGAAGAGAGGAGAGAATTTATCTCCTCATATCTGTCAATAAAGGGTTGTAATCTCTCGTTTAACATAAAATTATGCTTGTTGGCTTAAAGTATTTACAAGTTTAGAGAGTCGGCTAACTCGTCTTGAAGCAGTTCCTTTTTTGAAGAAACCTTTGCTCACATAAGCATGGAAAGTTTTGTTAGCAATTTTGAAGTTTTTGTTAGCTTCTTCTACATTACCAGCTTCAACTGCTTCTCTAATAGCTTTTGTGATATTTTTAACTCTTGTTCGGTAAAATCTGTTTCTTTCAGTCTTTTTAATTGTTTGACGAATTCGCTTTTCAGCAGATTTATGATTTGCCATTCTGTTCCTTTTCTATCTTTTAGAGAATTGAGGGCTTCTTCTCGCTTTTCTTCTACCGTATTTCTTTCTCTCAACAACTCTCGCATCTCGAGTAAGAAGACCTTCAGGTTTAAGAATAGCTCTGAATGCTTCATCATAGCTGTTAAGTGCTTTTGAAATTCCGTGTCGAACAGCATCAGCTTGACCAGAAAAACCACCACCTTGAACTTTAACTTTAATATCAACTAAAGTAACTTGCTCAGTTAAAACGAGAGGTTGTAAAACTCTTTTTTTCTTAGCTTCTAAACCACCAAGCCAAGCATCAAGAGATAAATCATTCACAGTAATTTGACCAGAACCTGGTTGAAGCCAAACTTTAGCAATTGAGCTTTTTCTCTTTCCAGTTGCATAAATCTTTCTCATAATTATCCTTCTTTACCAACTTGAGCAGTGTGAGGGTGTTCATCACCTTCATAAACTTTTAGTTTTTTAAGCATATCTTTTCCAAGTTTTGTTTTTGGAAGCATACCCCGAGTAGCTAATTTGTAAAGCTTTTCTGGATTTTTGTCAAGTAGTTCTGCAAGTGTTTCACTTTTTGTACTACCGAAATAACCAGAGTGTCGGTGATATTTTTTGTCTGTCATTTTATTGTTTCCGTTGAACTTCACTTTTGAAGCATTCACGATAACAACATAGTCTCCACAATCAACATTTGGAGTAAATGTTGGCTTATGTTTTCCTCGAAGAATGTGAGCTGTTTTAGAAATTAATCGCCCGAAAGTTTCATCTGTTGCATCAAGAACAATCCACTCTCTTTTAACATCTTCTTTTCTTATACTTTTTGTAAATTTTTCCACTGAAATTTCCTAGAAAAAGAATCGTGGCGGAATTGTAGTTCGATAAACTTACAAACAGCTGAATTTCAGCAAATTTTAAGTTTATTATTTTTTATCTTTCTGAGAATTTTTTGATTTTTTTCTAGAAAAGTGATTGTTGATCTTTTGGAAAGGTTGCCAGTTGAAGAGAGAGAAAAATATTTAGCTGAAAAATTGGCAAATTGAGAAGATTCCTGCTTTTGCAGGAATGACAAAAAAGCTTAATTTGTGGCTAGGATTTTTCGGTTTTCAAGTTTTTCAGCCAACCACATTTTGATAATTGCACCTCGTGTTACACCGATTCTATTTGCTTCTTTGTCGAGTGCTTCGATGATCCAAATTGGAAAATCGATATTGACTCTTTTCTGTTGGTGATTGACTTTTTTGAGAGTAGATGAATCAAATTCATCTAAAACATCTTTGTCATCATCAAATTTTTTATCTAATTCTGTTGCTTTCATAAAGCTCTATCTCCTTTGTTCGGCTTCTTCTTACAGAAATTATTTTAGAATTATTAAGGAATAAACTTAATTTGTCATTCCCATGCTTGACACGGGAATCTTCACCAATTTTTAGAGGATCATCGGGTCAAGCCCGATGATGACAACAAAAAGAGAACAAACACGACAATGACACGGAAAAAACATGAATTTGTCATGTTCGAGCTTGACTCGGACATCTTCACGAAAAGAAGAAGATTGTAGGATCGAGTCCGACAATGACAAAATTGAGACAGAAGCCCGTCCCAAAAAAGGGACGGTATTAAACATTAAATCACAATATTTAACAGCAACAGAACCCCGTACTTGATACGGGGCTATAAGTCACGGACACAAACAGCAAAGCTATCGTCTGCCTGATTGTCCCAACTGCCGTCTCCAAAGTTGAAACTGCCAATCCAAAATCTGGAATTATTATTATTGCTTATACTCCAATACCAAGAGGTTTTACTACGAAGATTTTTAAAACTATTTCTGTTGTTTCTTGCTGTTTCTAGTTCATTTTTGTTTGGAAGTCTCCAATCTGAAAAACCAACAAGCTCTAAATTTTCACAATATGAAACAGCACTATTCCAATTCATTTTTCGGTCAAAACAAAATAAGAAATACTCCTGTTGTTTT
>AKKQ01000089.1 GCA_000276965.1 Thiovulum sp. ES
TCATCTAAAATTAATAAAAAATGAAAGAGACGGGAGAGACTTTAAAAGAGATTACGGAAAAATATATCGCATCTTTTGAGTCGGACATGGAAAATTTAAGAGTGATCTCCCCAAATATTAAACCAAAAGCGACTGAAAATTTGGAAGCAATGGAAAAAATGATAGCGGGACTTTTAAAAAAAGATTTTGCATACAAAACCTCATCGGGCGACATCTATTTTGATACATCAAAAGATAGCAATTATCTTTCAATTTCTGGACGAAAACAGGAATCTGAAGAGCGAGTTAGTCGTTTAGAAAACAGAGAATCAGAAAAGAGAAATCCCGAAGATTTTGTATTGTGGAAAAATCAAAATGGCGATGAGGTCAAATTTGAGACATCTTTTGGTTCTGGTCGTCCAGGGTGGCATATCGAGTGTTCTGCGATGATTGAAAAACATTTAGCTTACAAAGGTACAGAATTCTCAATTGATATTCACGGTGGCGGTGCAGATTTGCTTTTTCCACATCACGAAAATGAAGCGACTCAAAGTCGGTGTGCGACAGGTCATGAACTCTCCAAATATTGGCTACACAACGGTTTTGTAAAAATTGACGGAACAAAAATGAGCAAATCTCTCGGAAATAGTTTTTTTGTAAAAGATTCTCTAAAAGTCTATTCGGGTGAAGTTCTCCGTTTTTATCTCCTTTCCACAAATTACCGTCAAGATTTTAATTTTTCAGAAGTCGAGCTTTTAAATTCCAAAAAGCGACTCGACAAAATCTATCGACTCAAAAAGAGACTTTACGGCGGAAAAGTTGGCGAGGTGAATTCTGATTTTAAAAATGCACTTTTAGATTTTTTACATGATGATTTAAATATCTCAGAAACACTCTCAAAAGTTGATGAATTCGTTTCCGAGGCAAATGATAAATTGGATTCTGGAAAAATATCAAAAGTTGAAAAGCGGGAAATTCTCGGAAATATCAAATTTTTGGATTCGCTTTTAGGAATTGGCGGAACTGATGAATTTGAGTATTTTCAATTTGGAATTTCAGAAAATCAAAAAGCAGAAATTGAAAATCTAATTTCAGAAAGAACAAAAGCAAAAAAAGAGAAAAATTTTGAACTTGCGGACAAAATACGGAATGATTTGGAGGAAATGGAAATCCAAATTATGGACACAGCAAACGGGACACTTTGGGAAAAAAAGTCTTAAAATGAGATTTCTTCTAATTTTTATTCTGATTCTATTTGGTGGTTGTCAGGCGGAAAAACAGCGGGGAGACCGCTCTTCATTTGTTTATGTCAAGCCGAAAGGCTACACGGGAAGTGAGGAAAGAGTTGCACTTGTAATTGGAAATTCTGATTACAAATATATGCAAAAACTGAAAAATCCGACAAACGATTCTCGGGATATGAGAAAAAAGTTGAGACTGCTCGGTTTTGATGTTCGCTATTTGGAAAATGGGACAAAAGCAGAGATGATGACGGAAATGAGAAAGTTCCAAACTGATTTTCAAGATAATCCAAATGTCGTAACATTTTTCTACTATGCTGGACACGGGAAAGAGTTTAATGGAAAGAATTATCTTGTACCGATAGAGGCAAATGCAAAAGCACCAGATGAGTGGGAAGAGTATGGTGTTAAACTCTCATTTATGTTGAGGAAGTTTCATTTTGCACAAACGAAATTGAATATTGCAGTGCTTGATGCATGTCGGACGGGATTTCGTGGAGATGATGGATTTACTTCACCATCTCAAGCGGAGGGAACACTTGTAGCATATTCAACGGGAATTGGAAATACGGCATCGGACAACGAAAGAGAGGAAAACGGACTCTACACAAAATATCTTTTGAAAAATTTGGAACGGGAAAATATGGAGCTTTTAGATATTTTCAGAAAGACAACGGAGCAAGTCTCTAAATCGAGTGCAAAAGAGCAAGTTCCGTGGTTTAACACCTCAATCACTTCAGGCAAATTCTATTTTCTGGGAGACGGAAAAACTCAAAATTCCGATGAGGTCGCTCCAAAAGTTATAACAAAAGAAGTTGTCAAATTTATAGAAAAACCTGTTGAAAAAATCGTTACAAAAGAGGTAGTTGTTGTTGATGACTCACGAATTCGAGAGTTGGAAAGAGAGTTGGCTCAAACAAAAAAAGCTCTGAAACAAGTTCAGAGAGAAACCCCGAAAAATGTAAATAAAGAAACTCCGAAAAATGTAAATAAAGAAACTCCGAAAAATGTAAATGCTGAACTTGATTCAGTATGGATTGATCCTGAAACAAATTTGATGTGGCAAAACGAACCTTTCACAAAAGCGGACAAAAAACATTATGACGATAATACAGAAGGTGGAAGAGCTTTGAAATGGGAGAATGCAAAAAATTATTGTTCAAATTTGGAGTTAGCTGGATATTCAGATTGGAAATTGCCAAGCAGAGATGAATTGAAAACACTTTTGACAAAAAAGAAAAATGGTTGGCTTTATATCAAAAAACCGATGTTGAAAAACACTGAAATTTTGAGAGGTGGAAAATACAACAATTTTACAGCATGGACATCAACTATAATGAAAACTTATAGTTCCACTTCTTGGGTTGTCCATTTCGGCAATGGGAACGACAGTTGGAACGGTCAGACGAACTTTAGCTTTGCTGTTTGTGTCCGTGACTTATAGTTATTTTATATTATTGTTAAATTTTGTGATTTAAAGTTTTTTACCGTCCCGTTTTGGGACGGGCTTTCCACTGATACTGAAATGAATTCAGCATAAACTTGTCCTGATTTCATTTCAGGACTTCTCAATTTGCCAATTTTTTATGCAAATATTTATCTCTCTCTTCTGCTGGCAACAGAGTCAGAATCTCCAAATATTCGGCAACACGCTTAGGTACTTCTTCACGATTTTTCCATCTAACAATTCCCTGTTCAGTCATTCCAATTAAAACAGACAAATCTTTAACTCTTATTCTTAGTGTCTTTAGGGTTTTTCTTACATCAATATATGTCAAAAAATACCTTTTTTTGCTTATATTTACGAATTTTCATTAACTAAATTTTAATTTTTAAGTTTATTTAAATAATTGTATCATTATAATTACATCTGAAATTTTAAATGATTTTAAATTTTAAATGATTTTAAATTTTTATGCAACTTAGAAGAGCCAATTCGCAAAAATTTTCCCTCTTCTAGTTGCTATTTTCTATAAGGAAAACTGTGATAAAGTATATCACAAGACAAAATAAAAATTTTCTCTTTTAATCATGATGAAAACAACTCTGAAATCAGAACTTTCACTAATGAAAATGAAGAAATTTGGTTTGTAGCAAAAGATGTTTCCAAAATTTTGGAAATCAAAAATATTAGTGATGCTGTAACAGATTTTGATAAAGATGAGGTGTATAGTTTTAAACTAGACACCTTTAATCCTGATGGTTCTTTCAACAAACAAGCAAATCTTTTGTTTCTTGCAGAATCTGGACTCTATTCACTAATTATGAGAAGCAGAAAACCTGTTGCGAAACCTTTCCAAAGATGGGTTACAAAAGAGGTTTTGCCAACAATTCTTGACATACTCCCCATAGCTAAAGCTAGGGGATTCTGTTTCATCGAGAAAAGCCTAAAAAAATAGGTCTTACTTCCTCTCCACAAGAGTTGATGCCCCAACTCAAATTTATATCCGAGATTTTACCCTTCGCGATATTTTCAATACAAATTATACATAAAATTATTTCAAGTGGATAAATCCACTATCATAATTTTAAAGCCTTATATCCCCATAGCTAAAGCTAGGGGCTTTACGGCTTGTTTTGGGTAAAACTGGTTCATATTCTTTGCAAAAAGAAAAAGTTGAAAAACTAACTCCGCAAAAAAGTTTAGAAATTGTTGAAACTGGAATCCAAATTTTGAAAAAACTCCGTGATTTGAATCCAGTCGAACAGATCGAACTTGATACTTTTCACAAAAACGAAACTTCGGAATCTCTTTTGGAACAATTTGGAAAGAATTTCCAAAACTCATATTTTTTACCGACGGAACTTGGAAAAATGACGGGACAAAGTGGAGCAGAAATCAACTTGATTTTGGAAAAGAAAGGTTTTCAATTTCGAGATGAAAATGGAGTTTGGACACCGACCTCATCGGGAAAAGAGTTTTGTATCGAACTCAAAAATACTTACAATCAACTCAAATGGAAAATTTTTATAATTTTGTAAATTTTGAACTTCAGTTTTTGCAATAAATTTATTTCTTCACTTATCAAAACGAGACTAAAGTCTCGTTTCCGTTTCTAGTGTCAAGCACAAGAGAATTGTTTTCTATTTAAACTGATTTTCAATATCTTTGTTAATTGCATCAGGGATAGAAGCGATTTTCATAAAATCTCCCATAGATAAGTTAGGGTAGCTAACAGCTAAATAGTATCTTGGATCTAAAATTTTAGCCTCTTCTCCTTCAATTAAAACAGCATAAGGGAGAAGTAATCCGTTTTCAATTCCAATTTTCTTAGGGAATTTTTTTGTTTTTCTTTCAAGTTCTACACCAATAATAGTAGAACCATTAGGGAGTGATACTGAAAAGATAGGGTCTTTCACTTTTGAAACCAAATCTTTACCTTTAGCAACAACAACCATATCTTCGTAGTATGGCATTCCAAAAGAGAATCTATAACTTCCCAAATCATCATCTTCTACTGTTTCAGTCGTAGCAGTTAAATCACCAAAAAGATTCTTCAGTTTTTTTGTAATAGCTTGAACTTCAGTTTTTGCAAAATCGTCTTGAAGAAATGCCATTCCAAAATAGCAAGGGTTTGAAATTCTTACTTCGTTACTTTTTGAATTGATAATAGCTCTTCCAATTGCAAAAAACTCTCTGTTCTTTTTTTGAGAGAGAGCTTGAAGTTCTTTTGATGTGAAAACAATAGTAGTAAAATTGCCTCTTCTATCAAGTTTGTAACTTCCTAAAACTTCAAAATCAGCACTATTTAAAAGTTTTGTAAGAGAAGCTTCGTCTCTATATTTGCTAGTGAAATATGCACTTACATCTTTAGCAAATAGACTCAAAGATGAGAGCAGGGTTAAAATAAGTGTTGTTTTCAACAATCTTTGAAACATAAACGACCTTAAGTTTGAATTTTGGAGAATTATAGCAGGATAGAGATAAGTTGTTTTTATAAAAAAAATTCGTTTTAAGCT
>AKKQ01000090.1 GCA_000276965.1 Thiovulum sp. ES
TCTACTTGTTTTCCTACTCGTCCTCGGAATCTTTTAACTTTACCTTTTTGATTGAGTGAATTCACTCGCACTGGTGTAACATCAAAATACTTTTTGAAAACCTCTTTAAGTGAGTTTTTTGTAACTCTCTTAGAAGTTTTAACTGTATAAACATTATTCTCTTGAAGAGAAAATGTCTTATCTGTATAGATGATAGCTTTAATATCAGTAATATCTGCTGTCATGCTTAACCCTCTTTTGTAACTTTTTCCCAAACAGCTTTTTCAACAACAACTGCTTGATACCTACTAGCTGTGAAACCATTGAGTTCATCGCTCTCAACATATTCACACTTTGGAAGGTTTCTAAATGCTAAAGTCTCTTTTTCTCCGAGAGAATCAGAAACAACTAATGCACTTTTTGACTCTAAATTTGCAAATTTTGCAAAAGCATCTTTTGTTTTACCACTTTCAACTTTTACAGAATCAACTACAAAGAGTTTTCCGTTTTCAGCAAGTTCGTTTAATGCAAGTCTCATTGCAAGAACTTGTTGCTTTTTATTCACTTTTTGAGTGTAGTTTCTTTTAGTTGGACCAAAAGCAACACCACCACCTACGAATACTGGGCTTCTTCTTGAACCTGCTCTAGCTCCACCTCGACCTTTTTGCGCCCATGGTTTTTTACCACCACCGCTCACTTGAGTTCGAGTTTTTGATCTAGCTGTATTTGCTCTTAATGCAGCATGATATGCTTTTACATAAAGATACAAGTTGTGCGGATTAATCTCTTTCCAGTCTGTAGGAAGCTCTAAAGTTTCAGATGTCTTCTCGAAATTCTCATTTAAAACAACAACTGCCATTACTTAACTACCTTTAATCTACCAAATCTACCGTTTGCACCAGATACAGAACCTTTTAAAACTAAAATGTTTTGCTCTTTGTCAAAAGATACGATCTCATTTTTTACAGAATTTTTAGTGTTTCCATATTGTCCAGGCATTTTTTGACCAGGTTGAACTCGTCCAGGCCATTCAGCATTACCGATAGAACCAACTCTTCTGTGGAATCGGCTACCATGAGTTTTTGGACCACCAGCAAATCCATGTCTTTTAATTACACCCGAGAAACCTCGACCTTTTGTATTAAAAGATGCTTGAACAACTGTTGCACTCTCGAGTGGAGTTAAGTCTAAATCTCCAGCTTCACCGTTTGCAACTTTTGAAAGTGTTGTAAATCTGTTGAAATCTTTAGGTAAGTCAAATTTCTTTTGCTGACCTTCGATTGGCTTGTTGTTCTTTTTACCTTGAGCATAAGAAACAAGTGCCGAACCGTTTTCGTTGATTTCACAAACTTTTGCTTCAACAACTCTAACAAGTGTTACAGGGATACTTGGAACACCTACTGTTCTACTCATTCCGATTTTTTCTACAATAAATTCCATCTAAATAACCTCTTACTTATCCATTGATCGAACTTCAACATCAACTTCAGGAGCTAAGTCAAGTTTCATTAGTGAATCTACTGTTTCGGGAGTTGCAGAAACAATATCAACCATTCGCGCGTGGCTTCTGATTTCAAATTGTTCTCGAGAATCTTTATTTACGTGTGGAGATTTAAGAACAGTGTATTTTCTAATCTTCGTTGGAAGAAGAATAGGTCCATGAATGGAAGCACCTGTTCGTTTTACCGCTTCTACAATTGAAGCTACCGATCGATCAAGAATACGATGATCGTATGCTTTTAATTTAAGTCTAATTTTTTCCATAGAGACTTTTATACCTTGAAAAGAACTCACTGGTGATTTAAAAAATCCCAGCCATTTGTGTGGGCGGTATTGTAGAAAAATAGACCCCTTTTTTACAACTCGTTTAAGCTAAATTTAAACATCAGTATCCTTTTTATAAGGACAAAGTGGCTTAAGAAAACTGCTTAAAATTGGCTTAAAATCACTTGCTAAGTGCCGAAAAAACGAAATATCTAAATTTAAGGAAAAATCGAAAAATGCCACACCCCCCTCACTCATTTTTTTGCAAGTTTCATTTAAGAATATAAGTGAGGTGCATGACGAAAAAAAGGGCTATTTTTTTGTGAAATTTTTAAGATTTAAATCTTTTTTTGGAGGAATCTGTCAAGAATTATTTTTGCTGAAAGAGAGTCGATTCTTCCATCTCGTTTTTCTCTAATTTCACCTCGCATCATCTCTTTTGCTTCGAAACTAGAAAAATCTTCATCAAAATAGATAACTTCGCCATAAAAATCGAGGAGGGAGACAAAATGGGAGAATCTCCGAAACATCTCATCGCTGTTTCCACCATTTGGCAAACCAACAACAATTTTTTCGCATTTCCACTCTTTTAGAACAGCGGAAACTTCTCTACTCGCCTGTTTTCTATTTTTTCTTTCAACTGCTTTTAGAGGAGTTGCAAAATTTCCATTTGCGACTGCTATACCAATTCGCTTTAAACCAATGTCAAGAGAGAGTATTGTCAATTTCTAAAAATCCTGTCATTGCATTTGAGAGTCCCATTTTTGAAAAGTTTTTCACTTCCGAAAAAGGAATATCTCTCTCAAAGACTTTTCCGCTTCTTAAAAGTTTCTCTCGATAAGTTCCTTTTAGGAGAGGCTTTTTTGGAGTGATCCATTTTTCTGACAAATCATCAAAAAAATATATATTTGCAATTGAAGTATCAGTAATGAAATTTTTCCGAACAATTACAATCTCCTCTTTCTCCTTTTTCAGTAAATCAATATCTTCACGATTCAAAGATTTCAAATCGTAATTAATCTCTTCACAAAACACAGGAGTAAATTCTTTTGGAATTCGTAATTTATAAGGGATAAATTCAACTTTCTCAATTTTTTTATAATATATGACTCGGCAACGAAAAATACCTTTCTCTGGAGGTGTTGGAAGTGCTAGGAGTAAATCAGGAAAACCTAATCTGTTTCGACTCCAATTTACTCTCCATTGATGAAGTTCTAAATTTTGAAAAATTCCATTTTCAACACGAATTGTTTCAAACAGCATAAACTCTACCTCCAATTACTTCAAATTTTCCATCAAGTTCATATTCAAAGACCTCATCGCCAAATTTGTTGAAAAGCTCTTCGTATGTTGGATTTGTCTTGCAAAATGCTAAAAAAGGATCTTCTTTATCTGCAATTGAAAAAAGGTCTTCTTTCACTCCATACCGATTTCTTATATCATCAATAAAACTATCTAAATTGAAAATTCCTTTCGCCCAACCAGTTTTTAAATATAAATTAGTCTCAACACTCTCTCCCATTCTATGCAACAACACAAAAATCTCTTTTTCCATTTCTCGAGCAATTCTCATGCTTTGAGAAGTCCCAGAACGGCTATCAGCCTCTCCAATAATTACAAAATCTGAAATTCCTATAATAAGTCTGTTTCGATGAATAAATCTTTTTGGATGTGCAGGAACTCCAAATTCTGATTCTGAAATTAATAGCGATTGTTCTGCCATCTGTTTGATGAGGTCGGAATTTGTTTTTGGGTAAATTATGTCTAGCGAATTTGCCATAATCGAAATTGTGTTCGGAAAAGCTCCGCGATGTGCTGAAATATCAGTTCCCAATGCTCCACCAGAAACAACAACAATTCCAATTTTTGAGAGTTCTCGGGAAATTGAGAGAATACTCTGTTTTGTATATTGTGAAGCTTTCCTAGTTCCAACAATTGCAACTTTCGGTTTTTCTAAAAGAGAGGTGTTGCCCTGATAAAAAAGTTCTTTTGGTGGCGATTTTATCTTTTTTAAACTCTCTGGGATTTTTAAGGGCAAAATTTTCAATTTACTACTTTACAATTCTTGTTTGCATCAAAAAAATTGTCGTCGCCTCATGAAGTAATAGATACTGTTTCTCAATTCTTCTTAGCTCTATTTCGGACTCTGTCTTTTTTGTTTCGCACATATGTAGAAGTCTTTCGATTTTCTTCTTTTCCGCAACAACTTTTTTCAGTTCCTCTTTTTTCTCTTCATCACCACTTAATTTATTTTCACTCTCGTTTGCAGATATTTTTTTCTCTTCAAGTTTCTCAATGTCATGTTTTAATCTCTCAACATTACTTGTGTGTTTCATGTATTCGTTCATAAAACGAGTAATTGCAAAAGTGTTCCATCTTGTCTTATCTTCATCTTCAATAACATGATTTTCAAAAAACTTGAAAATTCCTCTATCAACATCTGAAGCTTCGAGAACTTTTTCCGCAAAAACTTCATGAATGTGTTTGAAATTCTCTTTTAGAATTAAATTCACAATTTGATTTACAAGTGTAGGAGAATCCTCTTCCAAATCAGCTTGAATCTTTCTACCAAAAGCTCTTTGTAAAAAAACTAATTTATTCTCTTCAAAATATGAAATTGAGATTTTTTGGAAATTGAAAATTGTTTTGGAAAGTTCATTTATTAGGAGGGAGAGAATTTCGCTACTTTTCTCTTTTGGATATTTCTCAGCGATTATTTTTTCAGCATTTGGAGCTTCAGAGATTTTCTCTTCCTCTTTTGGTAATGAAGTCTTCTCAGGTTCTGGAGTTAAAAAACTTTGTGCAGTTGTTAGAGTTGTATATGGATTAATATATTTTTCCAACTCTTTTTCTTTTTCAGCAAGAGCATTTTGATATTCTAATATCTCTCTGTCTTTTTCGGCAAGAGCATTTTTAAATTTTATCAACTCTCCATCTTTTTCTGAAAAAGAGCTTTTGTTTTTATTTAACTCTCTCTGAACATCTCTTAAATCGTGTTTCAAAGAAGTTACAGTTTCTTCATGCTCATCTTTTAATTTCTTTTGAGCATTCATAAACTTCTGATTTTTTTCTCGCTCTTTTTTTGACATTTTGTCAATTTTTTCACAAGCATCTCTGTATTTTTCAACAGCAATCAGATAG
>AKKQ01000091.1 GCA_000276965.1 Thiovulum sp. ES
GAAAAACATCAAGGAAAATTTTTAAGTCAGTCATTCCAAATTCAGAAATTGAGACAAATCATGAATTCAGAAAAATTATAAAAACATCTGATTTTGTCATTGACATTCTGAAATTCCAAACTTTCAGATAAAGTTTAATTTATTTCTTTGCAATAAATCCGCGGTCTAAATTTGCTAAATCTTTAAAGAATTCAATTTGTAAATTTGGACTCTCAAATTTTTGAATTTTCTCTTTTTGGTCAAATCCCATTTCACAAAGTAGATATTTTTCCTCTCGTTTCAAAAATTCAAAAACTATTTTTTGCAAAACCTCATCACCAATTTCTCCACCGTAAAGTGCATTTTCTGGTTCAAAGTCTAACTCTTTTTGTAGTTTGCCTCGTTCCGAATCTGAAATATATGGCGGGTTTGAAACGATGAGGTCGAATTTTTCAGAAACATTTTGGAACAGATCACTTTGTCGGAATTCCACATTTTCAATATTTTTATCAAGTCGATTTTTTTTCGCAATTTTTAAAGCATTTTCAGAAATATCAACTCCGATAATTTTTGCATTTGGAAGAAGTTTTGAGAGCATTATCGAAATAATTCCGCTACCGACACCAATTTCTAAAATTCGTGGATTTTCAAATTTATTTGCAATTTCCAAAGTTTTCTCAACTAGAATTTCAGTTTCTGGTCTTGGAATTAATGCACCTTTTGCAATGTAAAAATCCTCGGAAAAGAAACTAACTCGGTTTGTAATATATTCGATTGGTTCGCCGTTTTCCCGTCTCTCTAAAAGTTCCAGAAAAATATCTTTGTCGATTTCAAAATCTCGATTTAAAAGTAGAAAAATTCGGTCTTTTTTGAGAATGTGTTGTAGAAGTATTTCTGTTTCAAAGATAGGTCGTTCCGCAATTTTGCTTAACCTATCTTTGCCAAAAGAAATAGCATCGCCTATTGTGAATCTATCAGCCATCGTTCAAACTCGATAAACTCTTCAGGTGTCTCCATTTCTATAAAAAGTTCCAAAATATCTTTATCAATTAGAGAATCGAGATATTTTTGTGCTTCTTCACTTATTTCTTGCATTTGCCAACATAATTTGCAATAACTGCACCCATTTCACTTGTTGAACAAATTTCAACTGCATCATATTGACTCATATCTTTTGTTCGATACCCATCTTTTAAAGCTTGAGCAATTGCCCAATCAATACAATCAGCACCTTCATTTTCTCCAAGTGCATGTCGTAACATCATTGAAGCACTAGCAATTGTTGCAATCGGGTTTGCAATTCCTGTTCCTGCAATATCTGGAGCTGAACCGTGAATTGGTTCGTAAAGTCCAAATTTATCTCCAATTGAAGCACTTGGCAGAAGTCCAATTGAACCAGAAAGCATTGATGCCTCATCACTTAAAATATCACCAAAAATATTTCCAGTCAAAATAACATCAAACTGTTTTGGGTCTCGAATAAGTTGCATCGCCGCATTATCAACATACATGTGTGAAAGTGTAACTTCTGGATACTCTTCCGCAACTATCTCTACTGTCTCTCTCCAAAGTTGAGATACATCAAGTACATTTGCTTTATCGACTGAACAGACTTTTTTATTTCGAGTCATTGCAGTTTTAAAAGCTTGATGTGCAATTCTCTCAACCTCATCAACAGTATAAACCATTGTATTGAAAGCTTTGTTTCCTTCTCGACCTTTTGGCTCACCAAAATATAGACCGCCGATAAGTTCTCGAATAACAACTAAATCAACACCTTTTACAACTTCTTCTTTTAAAGTAGAAGCACGAACAAGTTCATCATAAACTTTTACAGGTCGGAGATTTGCATAAACACCGAGTTCTTTTCGGAGTCCTAAAAGTCCAGTTTCTGGTCGAAGCTCTCGCGGTAAATTATCCCACTGACTTCCACCAATTGCACCAAAAAGAATCGCATCCGAACTTTTAGCTTTTTCAAGAGTCTCTTTTGGAAGCGGAACACCTGTAACATCGTATGCAATTCCACCAAGAAGTGCATCATCATATTTCAGTTCAAAACCTTTTGAGTGTGAAACCGCATCAAGAACTTTAATCGCTTCATCAACGATTTCAGGACCAATTCCATCACCTCGAATAACTGTAATTTTGTAACTCTTCATTATGACTCTCCAGATACTTTCTGTTTTCCGTAGTTCATTAAACCACCTGCATTTAAAAGATTTTGCATAAATGGAGGAATAGCTTTAAATTGGTAGCTTTTTCCACTTGACAAATCTTTGATCGTTCCGTTTTCCATATCAATAGAAATTTGAGAACCCTCACTAATTTCAGCACTCTCTTCTAACTCAAAAATAGGCAATCCCATATTGAAAGAGTTTCTATAAAAAATACGAGCGAAACTTGGTGCAATAACTGCGGAAACACCAGCAGCTTTTAGAGCAATTGGAGCATGTTCTCGGCTACTACCAGAACCAAAATTCGCACCAGCCACGATAATATCACCTTCGCTAACTTTTTGTGAGAATTGAGGGTCTGCATCCTCCATAACATGTTGGGCTAATTTTTTTGGGTCTGAAGTATTTAGGTATCGAGCAGCAATAATTAAATCAGTGTCGATATTGTCGCCAAATCTCCAAACTTTTCCCTCTAATTTTGACATTAGTAATCCTAATTTTGGATTTTGTTGCGGAATTTTAACAAAAAAAGGTTTGTTTCGGGTTTTTTAAATGTTGTTAGAATTGCAAAAAAGAGAATATTTGAAAGCAATTATTGGTGCGACTGCAACGGGGAAAAGTGATTTTGCGATAGATTTAGCTGAAAAGAGTGGTGCGGAAATTTTGTCGCTTGATTCTCTTTCTATATTTAAAGAGATAGATATTGTTTCAGCAAAACCGAATAAAAATGATTTGAGTCGAGTGAAACATCATGGAATTGATGAAATTTTTCCAAACGAAAAGTTCTCTGTAAAAATTTTCACAGAACTATATGAAAAATTAAAAAATGAAAATCTAATAATAGTTGGCGGAACAAGTTTCTATTTAAAAACACTTTTGACTGGACTTTCGCCCGTTCCTGAAATTTCTGAAAACAGTATTCAAAAACGAGATGAAAAATTAGAAAATTTAGAAGAAGCTCACCAATTTTTAGCAAATTTAGATTCTGTTTGGGGAGAAAAAGTCAAAAGTTCGGATAAGTATAGAATAGAGAAAGGTCTTGACATCTATTTTGAAACTGGTGAGACTCCGACACAATTTTTTACAAATCACAAACCAAAACCAATAATTACTGAGCCGATTGAAATTATAAATTTGCAAATGGATCGCGATAAATTACGAGCTAGAATTTGGAAACGAACCGAGCAGATGTTAGAAAAGGGAATGATTGATGAGGTCGAAGGACTTTTAAATAAGTATGGTGAAAATATTGAACCGATGAGAGCAATTGGGCTAAAAGAGACACTTCAATTTTTAAGAGGTGATATTTCATCAAAAAAGGAACTTATCGACCTCATCGCAACTCACACAAGTCAATTTGCAAAAAGACAACGAACTTTTAATAGAACACAATTCCAAAATGTAGAAAATATTGATCTTTAAATAAATAATAAATTTTTTAGAATTAGCATAAAATGTTATTTCCAAGTTGCAACAGATATTGCAAAATCTCCATCATGAGTAATTGAAATTGCAATTTTTTCGATCTCAAATTGTCTCATTTTTTCATTTGATAATTTTAGATGAGGTTGTCCGCGGTCGTTTTTCCAAATTTCCATGTCGTGAAATGATAAATCTTTTCCGATTCCTGTTCCGACAGATTTAGAAAAAGCCTCTTTTGTAGCCCAAAATCCTGCGAGAGTTTCGATTTTTCCACCAGCTAAATCTATCTCATTTTTTGAGAGAAAACGGTCTAAGCCTTTTTCACCAAACTTTTCTAAAAAGTTCCCAATTCTGGAAACTTTTACAATATCTATACCAATCACTTGAATTCTGTATAGAAAGTTTTTTGAACTGCACCACGGAAACGGAGAGTCCCATTTTTTAAGATAATTTGCAACTCTTCACCACTTTTGGGTTTCAAATTCGCAAAATCTCCGATGAGGTCTTCAGAAAATGCTCTGTAAAAACAACCTGCCATTCCTGTTCCACAAGCAAGAGTCTCGTTTTCAACACCTCGCTCATAAGTTCGGACATGCACCTCATCGCCTATAACTTTTGCAATATTTACATTTGCATTGTATTTATATCGCAGTTCTTGAGCCTGTTCAATTGAAAAATCTGAAATATCATCTCGAAGCGAAACAAGGTGAGGCACTCCAGTATTTATTAACCACCAATTAAAACCAAATTCAGAAATATCTTTTTGTAGGATTTTTGGCGGAGTCAAGTCGGTTGTAACGACATCGCCATCGACAAAACAGCCTATCTCTCCTGCAAGAGTTTGGAAACTCATTTGTTGAGGAGCTAGACCATTTTGAAAAGCATAGTGGGCAGTTGCTCGACTTCCGTTACCACACATTTCAGCAATAGAACCGTCAGAATTATAAAAAAGCCACTCAAAATTGAGAGTCTCGTGTGGAACAAGGGCTATAAAACCGTCTGCTCCAACTCCAGATTGTCGATTACAAACTTTTTTTGCAAACTCTGAAAAGTCCTTTTTTTGAAAAGTGTGAGTAATTAGGAAATCGTTCCCACTCGCATTATACTTTTCAAGAAGCACTTACTATTTTGCTTTAATAATACTTAAAATCGCAACTCTGTCAGCAAGTCTCATATCCATTGTTTTGCTCTCTGGAAGGTCTCTTACTAGAATCGCATCACCTGTATCAAGTGGAGCTACATCAATTTTAATGCTTTGTGGAAGCTCTTCAACTGTTGCAATAACTGGAATTCTTGGTTTTGTAA
>AKKQ01000092.1 GCA_000276965.1 Thiovulum sp. ES
CTTTCAAAAACTCCAAGATGAAAACACCTCTATCCGAAACGATTTATCTATTTTAGAAACAAGTGTTACTAATATTCAAAATATTAGTGTTGATACAACTTCTATTCAAAACTTAGAAAACTCTCTCTTTCAAAAACTCCAAGATGAAAATACCTCTATTCGTAATGATTTGGCGAATAAAATGGATAAATCAGAATTCGTTTTAGATGGAAAAATTATTTCAACAAAGATTGATTTTGACAGCAAAAATAATTTAGCTGTTGGAACAGGAGTTGTTGCAACAGAAGAGAATTTAACAGCTTTTGGAAAATATAACAAAGAAGATAAAGGTGATCTATTTGTTGTTGGAAATGGTTCAGAAGATTCTAAAAGTAATATTTTAGCCGTTACAGAAAAAAATGTTTCTGTAAATGGACACCTTTATATAAATGGTAAAAAAGTTGTTTTAGGTGTTGTTGAAGAAGTAGATGCAGATTTATTAAAAGAAGAAATTCTTAAAAAGTTAAAAGATGTAAATGTTTCTCTGACAAATGAAGTTTCTACAAAAATGAAAATTTTAGATTTTGATTTAAATGGTGATGGAAAAATTGATAAAGAAAACTTAGATGTTAATGCTGTTTTAAATAGAGTTGATATTTCTGAAAATGGTTTATATTCTCTTGCTCTTGGAAGCAATACAACTGCTACGGAAGACAATATGTTGGCAATTGGAAAATACAACGAAAGTCCAGAAAATACCCTTTTGGCAATTGGAAATGGATTATCAGAAGACTCCAGAAATAATATTCTAACAATTACAGAAAAAAATGTTTCTGTCAATGGTCAGTTCTTTATCAATGGAGCTGAAATAAGAGTTTTTGCAGATAACGAAACAGCAAATAATTCAGAACAATATATTCCAATAGATATTAGTTCTTTTTTAAATGCAGATGTAATATACAATAGAGCATTAGCTGGTGAAACAGAAGATACGAGCATAGATTCTCATTCAAATATTATAACTAATAAATCTGAAAACCTTTTTACGGAAGCTTTTAAAGATTCGACAGGTGCTTTACCAAATGATGGAGTTATTCAAGAAACAACAGCTCATAAAACAATTACACTTGCTTACTCTAATGAAGATAATGGAAACAATGTTATCAATTTAACAAGCGATTCAACAATTATTTTAGATAATTTTCAACAAGGGAAATTTGATGAAATACATATTTTTGCTGTTTCTGGAGACATGGGAAGTAAGATAGGAGTGAAGCTTTATTACGACAATGATGATGAAAGTGAAAGTTCTCTAGCTTCTGTACCTGTTTATGGAGCTACAACTGTATCTGACAATGTGTATTTTGCAGTTGAAAATTTAAGTAATGCAATGTATGTATTTGACAATGGGCAAAATAATCTTACTTTTGAAGATTATAACCGAGCTATATTTGGGATTAAGTTTCCAGTAGATTCAACACAAGAACTTATCAAAGTTGAAATTATTTCACAAGTTGGTTTAGATATAGGTGGTATGGTTTTACCAAGTGAGCAAGTTATTTTTGGAGTAAATTTAAATCCTTTATCTCAAACCTCATCGACATCTAGCACATCTACCATTCTGCAAAAAAACAGAATTGCTATTGGTGAAGAAACTATTGCTAATAATAACAATATGTTAGCTCTTGGAAAATACAATGATATTACTCAAGCCGATCTTTTATTTGCTGTTGGGAATGGTTCTGAAGAATCTTCAAGGAGTAATGCTCTTCAAGTTGATAGTTCTGGAAATGTTGTTGTTAATGGAAAGATATTTGTAGATGATAAAAATATCATTAATGAAATAGAAACTATTAATAGTGAAAAAATGAACACATTAGATTTTGATACAAATTCTGACAATAAAATTGACAGTTCAAAAATTGATATAAACGGTGTTCTAAATAGAAATATTGTAGTTGAAAGTGGTTTGTTTTCTCTTGCTCTTGGGACAAATACAACAGTTACAGAAAACAACATGTTAGCAATAGGAAAATTCAATGAAAGTCCAGAAAATACACTTTTTGCAATTGGGAATGGTTCAGAAGATTCTAAAAGCAATATTTTGACAGTTACGGAAAAAAATATTTCTGTAACTGGAAGTTTGTTTATTGCAGGAACAGAACTTAGAGGCGGAATTAATACAGAAACTACTCAAACAAACAATCATGGGAGCTACACTCCTTTAGATATTTCTCCTATATTAAATGAAGATGCTTTTTTAAATAAACCATCAGGAGAAGATGCTGATACAGAAAATGATTCTATTTACGGAGCAAATGGAACAGCTTACTTCTTTACAAAAAGCTATGAATCTGAGGAAGATGGTTATTGGTCAGATAATGGAATTTTTTCTGCAACAGAAAATAGAAAAAGCATTGAATTAACTTATAGTAATGAAGATAATGGAAATAATATTGTAGCAATTAGAACAAACGATACATTGACACTAGATAATTTATTTGTTAGTTCATATGATACTTTACATTTTTTCATACATTCTATGTTTGGCGACCAAAAACTTAGTTTAAAACTTTATTATCAAGATGGTAGTATCGATACGGTAGAAAGATCAACTTTATCTGACACAACAACACTAACATATGATTCTAGTCAAGATTACTATATTGCACTTGATTCTTTGGGAAGATATGGAAGGGGTTGGAATGGCTCTAACTGGGTCTATAGCTATTCCAACAATGAAAATATATACGGCTTAAAATTTCAAATTAACTCTTCAAAAACTTTAACAAAAATTGAAATAATTCCAGAAGTAGTTCTATTTGACGGTTTAGTAAAAACTTCTTTAATACTATTTGGAATTGGTTTAGATAATGAAAGTTCTTCAAGTAGTCAAGAAACTGTTAAAAATGGTTTGTCTATTGGAGAAGGAACAGTTGCAAATAATGACAACATGTTAGTAATTGGACAATACAATGATACTACTCAAGCCGATCTTTTATTTGCCATTGGAAATGGTTCTGAAGAATCTTCAAGGAATAATGCTTTTCAAGTTGATAGTTCTGGAAATGTTGTTGTTAATGGAAATATATTTGTAGATGACAAAAATATAATTAATGAAATAGAAACTATTAATAGTGAAAAAATGAACACATCAGATTTTGATACAAATTCTGACAATAAAATTGACAGTTCAAAAATTGATATAAACGGTGTTTTAAATAGAAATATTGTTGTTGAAAGTGGTTTATATTCTCTTGCTCTTGGAACAAATACAACAGTTACGGAAAACAATATGTTAGCAGTTGGAAAATTTAACGAAAGTCCAGAAAATACACTTTTTGCAGTTGGAAATGGTTCTGATGAGCAAAATAGAAGCAATATATTGACAGCTACAGAAACAAATGTTTTTGTCAATGGAAGTTTATTTATAGCTGGAACAGAACTTAGAGCTGGAGTTGAGCCAATAATAGATGAAAGCACTCAGAACAATGAAAACAGCTATGTGCCTTTAGACATTTCTTCTTTGTTGAATGCAGACTTGTTTTTAAATACACCTTCTGGAGAAGATCCAGACACAGAAAATGATTTCCTTGTTATGGGTGGAAAACATTGTTTCTTTACAACAAGTTTTGATTCCAGTCAAAATTCATCGCCAGATAATGGTTTTTTTCCCGAAACAAAAAATAGAAAAAGTATTCAACTAGCTTATAATAACGAAGACAATGGTAATAATACTATTGTTATAAATACAAATGATACATTATCCTTAAATAATTTAGATGTTTTATCATATGATACTTTACACTTTTTCTTAAGATCAACACGTGGTTTAAGTTCTCTTGCAATTAGGCTTTTCTATGAAGATGGAAGTGTTGAGACTTCTGATGAACACAGCATGGGCTGGACTGGAGAACTTAATGCTTCTAAAGATGTGTACTATTCTGCTTTTGGGTTAGCTTATTATGCAGAAACATGGAATGGTTCAGGTTATGATGATTTGAGGTATGATGAAGATTCTTCATGGGGTGTCTATGGTCTTAAATTTAAAATAAATCAGTTAAAAACTTTAATAAAAATTGAAATACTTCCTAAAGTAACTACATATAGTGATACTCTTGTAATATTTGGAATAGGTTTAGATCTTGAAAATCCTTTAACTAGTCAAAAAACTGTTAAAAATGGATTGTCTATTGGAGAGGGGACTGTTGCTAATAACGAAAATATGTTAGCAATTGGACAATATAATGATGAAACTCAAAAAAATATTTTATTTGCAGTTGGAAATGGAAACTCAGAAGAGGATCAAAGCAATGCTTTCCAAGTCGATAAATATGGTGATGTCAAGATTAGAGGCGAATTACTTGTAAATGGAAAAGATTTAATTTATGAAGTGAATAAAACAGTATCAGATTTAGAAAATGATATCGATAGTCTTAAAGAATTTGATAGAAACAATGATGGGAAAGTAGATAGTGATAAATTTGATAGTTCTGCACTCTCTCAAGGGGATATGTTCAAATCAGATTTTGATATAAACAATGACGGAAAAATAGATAGTAATAAATTTGACACTTCTGCACTTTTTCAAGGTGATATGCTTAAATCAACTTACGACACAAACAATGATGGGAAAGTAGATAGTGATAAATTTGATAGTTCTACTCTTTCCCAAGGGGACATGTTCAAATCTACTTACGATATAAACAGTGATGGAAAAATAGATAGTAATAAATTTGATAGTTCTGCACTTTCCCAAGGGGACATGTTTAAATCTGCTTACGATATAAACAATGACGGAAAAATAGATAGTAATAAATTTGATAGTTCTGCA
>AKKQ01000093.1 GCA_000276965.1 Thiovulum sp. ES
TTTTAAAGTTTAGGGGTGTAGGAAGGAAGGTGGCAAATATTGTCTTGTCTATCATGGGAAAACCCGCAATAGCAGTCGATACGCACGTTTATAGGATAATAAAGGAGAGATGGAAGCTGTTGGAGGAGGCTAAGAATCCCCTAGAAGTTGAAAATTTTCTGATGAAGAGCTTGCCGGAGGAGATGTGGAATAAGGTAAACTTGTTCCTTGTTGCGTTCGGGCAGGCCATATGCAAGCCCCAAAGACCCAGGTGCGAAGTTTGTCCTTTAAAGGGAGAGTGCCCATATTCACCTTAAAACCTCGTATACCACCATCCCGTTTCTTGAGGCCGCAAATATGTAATTTCCGTTCACCATTATGTCGAACACGTAATCTCCGCCGTATTTTGGTGGTTTGTACCTTGCAAGCTCCAACTTGTTTATTGGGTCTACCACGCTAACCCCACCAAAACCGAAGGCAACGTAAATAAGGCCGTTTATGGTCCTGGCATTCAGCGCATCCCCCGGACCTTTCGCCAACCTGAACCTCTTCATATCCGTCGGATTCGATATGTCCACTATATCTATTCCTTCCCTACCCAAGGTTACGTAAGCAAAATTTCCCTCAACGTCCACCCCTATTGCAAACCCCTCCCCTTTATAGCTTCCAACCAAACGGGGCCTTGAAGGGTTTGATACATCAAAAACCTTTAAACCTCCCCTTCCCGAAGCCACGTAAGCGTACCTTCCCCTAACCGTTATCCCCCTTACAAACCCGTCCGTCTTGGTAATACTTACAAGCTTTGGCCTCGAAGGGTTTTCTATGCTAACTATTGCAAAACCCGAATCTCCCAACGTCAAATACAAGTAATTTCCAACCTTCTTTACCTCCATCGTCGTGTCCGGCATGGGTAGATTGTATATCTCCTGGGCTACGTTCGGATCGGAAATATCAAAAACCGAAAGCCCCTTGTATCCGTGCCCTACGTAAAGGTACCTACCTTGAACCACTAAACCCAAAGGAACGTTCGTGGTGTTTATTGTAGCGTAGAGATATAAACTGTCGGGTTTGCTTATATCCACGACGTATATTTTCCTCAAGGAAGAAAGGTAAGCGTAGTTTCCGGATATTGCTATACCAAAGCACGGGGTAGAAAGCTTTAGCCTCTTTGATATGCGCATGTTCATCGAGTCCGCCTTATAAACGTCATCCTGGGCATCTTGGGCCAAAATTAAAAGGATCATAAAAGATATTTTACGGCGGTAAAATATTCACACAAATGCGAGTGCTTATAGCGAACAGGGGTGAAATAGCGGTCAGGATAGAGAGAACTTTGAGGGACATCGGTTTTGAATCGGTTGCCATATTTTCGGAGCCCGACAGAAAGGCCCTACACGTCATAAACGCGGATTACGCTTTGGAAATAGGTGGGGATACACCCCAGACGAGTTACCTAGATATAGGAAAGATCCTTTGGGTCGTAAGGAAGTCGAGGGCCGAGATGGTGCATCCGGGATACGGGTTTTTATCCGAAAGGCCCGAATTTGCCTACGAAATCGAAAAACACGGGGTAATATTTATTGGCCCGGATTCTGAGGCGATGAGATTGGCAGGAGACAAAGTCGAAGCTAGGAAAATAGCCGCAAGGGCGGGAATTCCCCTTCTTGAAGGTACCGATGCTTTGGATGATCTGAAAACCGCTTTAGATCTGGCAAAAACCGTAGGATATCCTCTCATGATAAAGGCGGCCGCTGGTGGAGGAGGGAAGGGGATGAGGGTGGTAAAAAACGAGGAAGAGTTAAAGGAATTGTTTCCCTTGGCCTCAGCAGAGGCCTTATCCGCATTCGGGGACGGCAGGTTATACTTGGAGAGGCTTGTATTAAACCCTCACCACATAGAGGTTCAGATAATAGCGGACAAACACGGAAACGTTTTCGCTTTGGGAGAGAGGGAATGTTCCCTACAGAGGAGGCACCAGAAGTTCATAGAGGAGTCCCCATCCCCAACCATAGACGATAAAACCAGGAAGGAAATCATGGAGGCCGCAAAGGCGTTCGCAAGGGAGATCGGATATACGAACGCTGGAACCGTTGAGTTTTTGTACGACGAGGATAGGGGAAAATTCTACTTTTTGGAGATGAACGCAAGGTTACAGGTTGAGCACCCTGTCACCGAGATGCGCACGAACTTGGACCTCGTCGAACTTCAGATAAAGGTAGCACTCGGAGAAAGGCTAAAATTGGACGATCTATCCTTTAACGGGCATTCGATAGAGGCCAGGGTAAACGCTGAGGACCCTTACGAGGATTTCGTACCGTCAAGCGGTAAGATCGAGTTTTTGAGGGAACCCTCCGGACCCTTTATAAGGGTAGACAGCGGAATATACGAAGGATACGAGGTTCCCATATTTTACGACCCGATCCTCTCAAAGGTGATCTCCTTTGGAAGAACGAGGGAAGAAGCAAGGAGAAGGCTTTTAAGGGCCCTCGGAGAATATACGATCTTCGGCATAAGGACGAACATACCCTACCTTATAGAGGTCCTCGAGAGTGAGGCCTTCGTCTCGGGTAAATATACCACAAACTTTTCTAAAACGTTCGAGTTTGTTCCCCAATATCCCGATTACCTTGCGAAGCTTTCCGCTTTATACGAGCCCCCAAAGGTAACCCACAATGTTTCCCGAAACCGCGCAAACACTTGGAAGCTTTTTAAGGATTATTCCGAATTTTGAGGGTGTTTTATCTGCTTTCGGGTTTCTTTTTCGTTTTTCTCGGAATTTTGGGAGCTTTTTTGCCCGTAATGCCTTCGACAGTTTTTTTCATAATAGCATCCTATTTCTTTGCAAAAAGTTCAAGGAGGTTTCACCGAATGCTGCTTTCCATCCCCCACGTTGGAAAACAAATAGAATTTTGGGAGAAGCATAAGGCACTTCCACGAAGGGTTAAAAATTTGGCGGTTTTATCTTCGGCGGGAGGCATCCTCATAAGCGCCGTTTTGTTCGCTATCTTCGGAAAATATCTCATCTCGTTTACGGTCGTTCTTTTAGGCATTCCGATGTTTTTGATGGTTTTGAAACTTAAGGTTTATGGAAATTAGAATACCAGCACCCGCAAAGGTAAACCTATCCCTTTGGATAACCGGAAGGTTACCAAACGGTTATCACAGGATACTCACATTGTTCTACAAGATCCCAATTTATGACGAACTTTGGGTTGAGGAGTGGGAAGAAATAAAGGTAACGTGCGAGGGCATAAGAAGTGGATCCACCAACACGGTATACAAGGCCTTAAATTACCTAAGCGAGTACGTGGGAAAGAAAATTTGCTTAAAGGTTAGAATAAAAAAGAGGATCCCCATAGGTGGGGGATTGGGTGGGGGTTCTAGCGACGCCGCTGCGGTTTTAAAGGCGGCAAACGAGATATTTAAACTCGGATTGAGCGTAAGGGAACTGTCGGAAGTTGCAATTAAAGTTGGGGCCGATGTTCCGTTCTTTATCCTTCCCAATAGGGCCGCAATAGGTAGGGGGATAGGCGAGGATCTCGAACCTTTAGATATAAACGTTAGGGGAAAGTGGATCTTAGTTTTTCCGGCGTTTCCCGTGCCCACAAAGTTCGCCTATTCCCTGATAGAAAGTAAAGGTAAATACACGCCGGAAGATGAGGCCGAGGAAAAGCTGAAGGAACTAATAAAGGGTCTGAAGGAGGGGAAAGAGGTAAGGTTTGAGAACGATTTTGAGGATGTGGTGTTCGAAAAGTTTCCCGAAATTGGGGAAATAAAAGGGTCCTTGGTAAAAATGGGTTGGAACTCTTCAATGAGCGGTTCCGGTTCTTCGGTTTTCGGTTTAAACGGTGAGGGGATAGAAGAGATGAAAAGTTCATACAGGATCTGGTTTTGGGAGGAGTAGCCTGTGGGATATAAAAATTTCGTTGTAAGGTATTGGGGGTTTTCCATCCTTTAGACCATCGAAGAAAGCTTTTATCAAGTTTGCCTGACCCTTGTCCATAAAGCGCGTTCTAAACTTTTCCTTATGTGAATACGATAACTTGAAATCCTCAACTTTCACCGTCTTACCGCCGCACATTAAAGTTATTTCCTCCTTCTTGAGCTTACCACCGAACGTACCGTACGTTATGCTCGCGATGCTATTATCCGGCCACCTTAAGGTTATTATCCCTCCATCCCCGCTTTCCGAAATAAAGGCCTTTGGTTCTTCGCCTCCCGCCAAAAACAGCGCGTAATCCACGAAGTGTATAGCTTCTCCGATTATCCTCCCACCTTCGGAGTATATCCAATGTTTTTCCTCTATTTTTCCTGCATCCACAAGGTAGTTCAACTGGAAGGGCCTACTTAAAAACTTTCTTAAAAATGCGGTATGGGGCGAAAACCTCCTGTTAAAACCTACCGTAAAATAACCCCCCTTCTCCGAAAGAAAATCTTCTATTTCTCTGAGCTCGTCTAAACTTAAGGTTAAGGGTTTCTCTACGAAAACCGCCTTCCCTGCCTTTAAGGCCTCTAAGGTTATTTTTCCGTGAGTGGCATGCGTGGTTACAACGAATACCACGTCAATCTCTTCCATATTTAGAACTTCCGAGTAATCAGTGGTATAAATTGAAAATCCGAAATTTTGGGCGGTTGATTTCGCGCTCTCACCTCTGGACGTTGCAACGGCAACGAGTTTTACATCCTTTAATTTTTTAACCTTCAGGAATTAGGAAGTTTTTTGCGTAATTTCCCGCACCTATAAATGCCACCCCTACTTCTTC
>AKKQ01000094.1 GCA_000276965.1 Thiovulum sp. ES
CTTTTGACTTTACCTTTTTTAAAAGTCCTTTCAAAAGTGTTCTATCAGGTTCAATAAAAACTAAAAACTTATTTTCAGCTAAATTCTTTCTGATCTCTTCAACTTATTTTCCTTTACTTTAATACCAATTTTCTATTTGTAAATTTTTGACTCTCTCAAATTCTCGAATGTTTCGAGTGATTAAAATCAAACTGTTTGCACGAGAGCAACCAGCAATAAGATTATCAATTGCCCCTATTGGAGTTCCTGCCTTTTCAAGTTCAGCACGAATTTTAGCTGACTCTTTCGCCTCTTTTTGACCGAAATCGATAGCTTGAATTTGAGACAAAAAAGTTTTTAATTGCTCTTTTCTTTTGTACGGATTTGATGATTTGTTAATTCCAACCTCTAATTCATAAATGACAATTGAGGGAATAAAAATATCTTTTGGAGATTTTTGAAAGAGATTTTTTGCAACTTCACCATCTCCTTTAAAAAAATAGATCACTGTGTTTGTGTCAAGAAGATACATTAAAACTCCTCTCGTTTTGTATCTTCCACTTCACTTTTTCGTATCTCTTCTAAATCTGGGAAAGTTCTCCAACTGCCTGAAAGATTCTGGATTTCGCTTGACCACTCTGAACTCACTCGCTCTTCTAAAATAGAAGCAATAAATTTGCTGATAGATAAATTCATTGAAGAGGCAACCTCTTTAACTTTTTCTTCTAAAGAGCTGTTCATATAAATTGTAATTTGTGCCATTTAGATACTCCTAATTGCGATTGTACTTACAATTATATCAACACAAATTTATTTGTCAATCTCATTTTTTACAAAAAGCAAGTTTTTATAAATCGACTTTAAATCCTCTATTTTACTGCTATCAAAATTTTCAGAAACAAAATATCGATAGCTATCTTTCTCAACTTTTTCCAAAATCACAAAATTCCAAATCGAACCAACAATAAATGCACCTCGTATATTTTCAACATTTGAGATTTCCAAACCTGCGATAAGTTCAGAAACTAATTGAGGTTCTGGGTCTGAATTTGTTTTCTCTTTTTTGAACTCTTGAATAAAGAAGTATGGAATTTCACTCTCATATAATCCTTTGGCAACAACAAAATCAACTTCACCATTCAAAATAAATTTTTCATTTTCATACCGAATATTTTCGTTGTAAAAATCCCGATACTCTTTTTCCAAAGATTTAAAATTTACCCTGTGAAAAATGTGAGATAAAAAGTGAATTTTTAGATCCTCTTCATCGTAATATTTCAACAACCCTAAATTCTGCTCTATCAAATTTTCTAAAAATTCAATATCTTTATTTGACAAAGAGATTTCACTCTCAAACCAACTCGAAAATATATTTTTCTCTCGAACTCTTTTTAGATTTACCAAATTTTTTAAATCTCTAAATTTGATTCGGGAAAACGAGAAAGAGGGAATTTCTCCCTCCATTTCAACTCTCTTTTTTCTAAGCTCTTCGAGTTCTTCTAAAGTTATATTTTCTAAAAACTCTTTCAGACTCATGGCTATTCAAAGTCCATAAATGGGTTTTCAAAAACTTCATTTTTGAGTCGAACACCAGAAAATTTCTCTATATCTTCAGGCTCATATTTTGAAGCCGATTTTGTTCGATTTTTTGACCATTTTCGTAAAGTTCTGATTCTCTCCTCCATTGTTCGCGAAAGTGGAAAAACTTTTTCAGCAACTTCGATGAGGTCTCGGGTTTTTAAAATATTCTTCTCTTTTGAGAGTGGGTCATAGATGTTAAAAAGAGCTTCATGAACAAGTTCGTCAAGTTCAGCACCAGAAAAACCTTTTGTAAAATTAGCGACCTCATCGACATCAATCAATTTTGGATTTTGCTTTCGTCGTTTGATGTGAATTTCTAAAATTTGCTTTCTCTCTTCAAAAGTTGGTAAATCGACAAAGAAAATTTCATCAAAACGACCCTTTCGTAAAAGTTCTGGAGGCAAACTTGAGATGTCATTTGCTGTTGCTAAAACAAAAACTTCACTCTCTTTTTCTTGTAGCCAAGTGAGAAAAGTTCCAAAAACTCGTGTCGAAGTTCCACCATCATTTACTCCACCACTCGAAGCTCCAAGACCTTTTTCAATTTCATCAATCCATAAAATAGAGGGTGAGAGAGACTCCGCAATTTTGATTGTTTGCCGAATATTACTTTCACTCTCTCCAACAAGTCCGCCAAAAATTTTTCCAAAATCCAATCTCAAAAGCGGAAATTTCCATGAGTTTGAGACTGCTTTTGCTGAAAGAGATTTTCCAGTTCCCGGAATTCCCAAAAGCAAAACTCCCTTCGGATAACTCAAACCAAACTCCTGAGCTTTTTCCGAAAATGCTTTTGAACGAATTTTGAGCCACTCTTTCAAATTATCCAAACCACCAATTGAGTCTAAATTCTCTTTTGGGTGAAAATACTCCAAATATCCACTCTTTTTGATAATCTGCTCTTTCTCATAAATCAGATACGGTATCTCTTCACTTGTGATTTTTCCATATCGCAGAGCTGTTTTTCGGATAGAGTTTTCCACCTCTTTCATTGTCAATCCGAGAAGTGATTTTGGAATGTCGTCCGTGAAACTATCTTGTCTAACCAGAGTTTTGAGAAGACGAGCTGTCATTTTTGTAATATTGCCTAACTCTGGTAAGGGATATTCAATAATTGTCAAATCTTTTTCCAACTCTTTTGGAATATTTAGAAGTGGAGAGAAAATAATAATGACACTCTTTTTTGCTCGAAGTTCCCGAATTGCTACCCGAAAACGAGTAATAACTTGTGGGTCTTCAAAATAGCTGTGAATGTGGTCAAAAACATACATTGCATTTTGTGGAATATTTGAGACAACTTCAGAAATGTCTGTTTCATCTTCAGAAATTCTCTCGTTTCCTGAAACTCTAAAAAGTCCCTGTGCATCATTAAAAAAGAAAATATCTTTATCAAAATTCTGTTTTAAAAGTCCTGCCTGAAACTTTTCCCACTCGTAATTTTCAACATAAAAAGAGTTGAAATTTGCTTTCACATGTAGTTTTATTTCGTCAAAAAAAGGTAAATTTTCCATTTTTAATAGACTCTCTTTTGTAAAACTAATTTGATTGTATTATCTTCTCGAACCTCTTTTTTAAGTTTGTAACCCTGCTTTTCAGCATTTTTGATCACTTTGTCAAATTGCTCTTCACGATAAACTCGTTTCTCTTCTTCAATTCGTTTTCGCTCTTCCTCAATTCGTCGTTTTTCCTCTTCAATTCGTTTTAATTCAGCCAGTCTTTTTTGCTCTTTTAATCGTTTTGTCTCTTCTTCAAGTTTTCTCAAATAACCATTTAGTTTTTGCTTGTAGAGTTTTTCGACTTTTTCAATTTCAACTCGTTTTCCATAACCATCGTTGTAGTCATATTCGTTAAACTCAAAAACTCCATTTCTGATAAAAATTCCAGAAACTCCACTTTCACGGATTGCCTCGTTTGCAATTTCACTATTTTCAACTTTCACTTTTCCGCTGATTTTGACAACTCGACTCATTTAATTCCTTTTTTTTTATTTTATCAAAGTTTATAATAAGCAAAAGTGTGTATAATTAGGCATACTATTTTAGAAAGGCTTTATTGAGTTCTAAGCAAATTATCAAAGTTCTAATTTAAAACAGATGAAAATAAGCGAAGAGGAATTTAAACAATGGTTGAAGTAATTAAAGACTATCCAGTCGTTTTTGAAAAAGCAGTTGATGGCTACGGGATTTATGTCCCATTTCTTGATGGTTGTGTCTCCTACGGGGACACTTTTGAAGAGGGTGTAAAAAATATTAAAGAGGCTTTAACTCTTCATTTGAGTGGAATGATTGATTATGATGAAGTTGTCCCAGAATTTGACTTTGAAGAGATCAGAAAGAATTTAGCTGAAAATAAGTTTTTAGTTTTTATTGAACCTGATAGAACACTTTTGAAAGGACTTTTAAAAAAAGGTAAAGTCAAAAGAATAAATATAACAATTGATGAATATTTGCTTGAATACACTGATTTGAGAGTGAAAGAGCTAAATACAACAAGAAGTGCATTAATTGAGAGTGGATTAAGAGCAATTTTGAATTAGTTTTTTTGTCGGAGAAGTTCCGACAAATTTGAGAATTAAAGAATTGTGGAAATTCTCCATTTGAGTTGATTGAATTGATTTCCAATTTCTAAGCAGAACTCTTTTCCCGATGAGGTCGGTGTCCAAACTCCATTTTCATCTCGAAATTGCAAACCTTTTTTCTCTAAAATCAAGTTGATTTCTGCACCAATTTGTCCCGTCATTTTTCCGAGTTCCGTCGGTAAAAAATATGAGTTTTCAAAATTTTTGCCAAGTTTTTCAAGAAGAGATTCAGAAGTTTCGTTTCTGTGAAAAGTATCAAGTTCGATTTGCTCGATTGGATTTAATTCACGGAATTTTGTCAAAATTTGGATTCCAGTTTCAACAATTTCTAAACTTTTTTGTGGAGTGAGTTTTTCAACTTTTTCTTTTTTCACTGGTAGATTTTGCAATTGATTTCGCATTTCAAAAAAAGCTTGAACTAAATCAACTTTAAAATTGATCACAATTTCATTGTTTCGCATGAAAGTTAAAAGAAGAGTGGCTTGAGGTTCATTGAGAAAATAAGTTTTTTGCTCATTTACCTTGTTTTTAGTAGTTTTGTATAGCCTCCGTTTCTAAACGG
>AKKQ01000095.1 GCA_000276965.1 Thiovulum sp. ES
AAGTATAACAATGCTATGACAGAGTCTAAAGATGATACAGAGAACATTCTATCTGATTCGGAAAAAGTAGTAATTAAATCTATTGAGTCTCTAGGGGTTTCCTATAAAAGAGGTGAATTAGATTATATCCTTTATGATAAAGAGTCTCAGAGGTATCTCTGTGTTCGTCAGGTATGTTCCAAGTGTGAGAATAAAGAGACTTGCAAAGTGAGTCTGGAGGTAGTTCCAAGAGACATGAGAATTGTGGCATTAGACATGAGAAGTCAAGAACCAAGACTTACAACTTATCTATCTAAGGAGCCAAACTGGGCTAAGGTATTTAGGAACGACTCTTTAAGAGAAGACTTGGAGCTGTTAGTCTATATTGACATGATTGCTAAAGAGCATTTTAAAATTGACCCAGAAACAGACATTAATTATTGGAAATTCCTTGACCACCATTTCTTTAGAAATCAAGAAAAACTCTACAAACTCAATCATCTAGTTCTGTCTTATAAGAAAGAAAGAACCTCAGAAAATAAATCTTCATTGGACATTCATATCCAAAATTTAACAGAATTATGGAAATCTTTTAATTCTAACTAACACATATTTAAGTTATTTTTTATAAAAACTTAGATACATTACATGTAAAGGACGAGATATGAATTTACATGTAATGTGGGATGGAACTTACACTTTAGACGATTTGTTTAACGAAGCTTCTGAGTCAAATACAAAAACTTTAACAGAAAATAAAGATAAAGGCTTGTATCAGATTTATGGAGACCATCCTGTCTATGGGTCAGACACATTGTTGTATATAGGCAAGGCAGTTAAACAGACATTCAACAAACGGATAAATCAGGAACATAACTGGTGGCATAATAGACATTCTTCAAGAATTAAGATTTATGTCGGTCGGTTTATGTATAATCGAATTCCAGATCATAAACAGTGGGAAGATGATGTATCTGAAGCGGAGAGACTGTTAATTTACACGCATATGCCTGCTCATAATTCTTCAAACATTAGTTCTGTGTATGATAGTGGTCGAGACATTACTGTTATGAACTATGGAATGCATCGTAGTTTGATTACAGAGGTTTCATCTAAGATGTGGCTGAGAGAACAGAACAGACTGAAGATATACGGAGAGTAAATTAGCCGAATGGATTGCTGACTTTAGAGCTTATAAATAGGTATCTATTTAAAAATACAAGGTAATAAGTGGTTTCTATAAAGAACATTGCTACAGAAATTGTAGATTTAAATATAGCTAAATTAGATAAAGCTATCGATAAACACTCTGTCTCTCTATCTGAGGGACATGACCTAATGTGGATAGGAAATTCATGTCTATCTTGTAATGGAAATAAGGACAAGGTGTTACCAGTAGCTAACATAATATCTAACGGTTGGATAGGGGCTTTAGCTAGAGAAATGGAAAGGCTATCTTATAAAGAACTAGGCTATTATAACAGTCTGATTATTAACAGATGTCAAGCTAATACAGATATGCAACCTCATCAACATAATGAGCCTACTGTAACTCCTTATTCTGACATTGCCATTGTAATATTCGGAGGGAAGTCTAAGCTGTCTATCTTAAGTAAAGATTATAAAGCTGTCTATTCTACAAGGGTCTCTGACAGACAAGCATTTGTTATGACAGGAACTCAGAGAAATAGAACATGGTTTCAAAACGAATACTATTATGAGTTATCCAAATCAAAAGACATACGATTTTCTTTAATATTTAGAAATAGTCCTTTCTGTAAAGAGGATTAATATTTATTTAAGAAAGTTATTGTATAATACGGGTTAAGATTTTAAGAAAGATGTCTAATAAGTTGAAAAACGAAGGCTAGTTCGGTAAGACCTTTGGGCAATATCAATAAGTCCCAACTGAGGCAATATGGTGAAATCCTTCAATTGAAAAATTATCTGACATAGTATAATGAGTCTTAAGTTAAAGATTTTTCATATATGAGTGAAAGTCTGTGAAGAGGTTAGTCTTTCAATAAGACCTCGGGACAATGTCAATAAGTTCCCACTGAGGCAGTTATGTAAAGTCTAGGCTGTTTGAGGATATAAGGTCATAAAAAGAAGTCTTAAAGTATTTTTTTTATCTGTCATAGATATTATTATGCTTATTTTTTAGTCGATTACACTTCTGAAAGGCACTGCTAAGCCTGTTACTCTAATCACCTGATTACAGAGAACAGCAGATAGGAGTAGCTACCTAGAAGCTGTTTGATTTATTTTTAGGGGTTAGCCACTCCTTAGATAAATTTTATCAGTTTCTTTCAGAGGTGGTAATGTGAGGATTAGAGTAACGAATTAGCAGTTTGATATATTCTCAATCTTTCACAAAATCGCTTCGTTATTAATTTATAAAGAGCTATAGAAAAAGGGGAAGTTCTATTGATATAGCTACAATATGATAGGTGTTAGAAAATGAGTTATTTCAGGGAAACAGAGCCTCTATATAAGAGGTTGAGCTTTATGCATACTGTTATCTGCCAACAAATTGAGAAAGATGGTAAAGGGCAGTATCTTCATGACGGTTTAAATTTCAACAAGACTGTTATATCTATAGTGAATAAGAGACTTGGTTATTATAATTCGGACGAATTAAAATACGATATTATAGTCGATGCTTTTATATCTGTTGTGGAAAAAGGCGGGTTTAAGAAATTCATGCAGTCAGATGATAAGGATGGGTTAGAAGATATTCCAGACTTTGAAGAGGACGAGGGAATAAACAAGGTAGGAAAAGCACCTATTGGGGCTTGGGTCTATATGATTATGGACAGAGCTGTCATTAATGTTTCTAAGAAAAATGTGAAATACGAGGCTTCAAAGAAGACTATAAATCCTATTGAAGATGAGTCTGACTCTGAGGCTTTTGAAAGAGTTGTGGCTAGTAGCTCAAAATCTACCTCTTCGGTAAAATCTGTTTATGATAAGGAGTACATCGAAGAGTTAAAAGCTAGAAACAAACAGCTGAAAATCATGTTTAAAAGGTTGAACGAAGATGACGACCTTTATGACAATAATTACAACCAGTGGCAGAAAAGAGCTTTACATATCATCAAGACTATAAAGTCTAATGTTCATGAAATCTTAAAAATGCAGGGAACTTACAAAGAAAAGAAGAAAGCATCTTCTCCAGAGGTCAGTGATTTTATAACTGAAGAGTCTTATAGTTCAGAAGATGACCTAGTATTTGAAACTCTGAAAACATCTTTTTACACTTTAATCGATAAAAGAGGGACGAAACCTTTGTTACTGAAGCAGGTATTTGAGTTGCTTTTTAACGGGTTTCAGAGAAAAGAGGTGTCAGAGCTTATCACACATTCTTCAGTTAGAAAGCTGTCTGTTCTTACCTCAGAGTTAGAAGAGCTTTTAAGAGAAATGGCATCAGATTTAGAATTATTACATGATGACTATGCCTTGTCCAATATTTTAGAACAAGGCACTTTTAAGACTAAAAGAACAGAATCATTAACAGGAAATGCTTTAAGAAGACGGGTTTTTAAAGTTCTAGGAAAAGACTCCATTGTGTTTCTAAATGAGTAGAAACTCCTATCGTTAGAGAGGACTATTAACACTACTAAAAAAGGAATTCTATGGAAATACAGTTTGATTCTGAGGGGATAGATTTAACTGAAATATTAGGTCTTTCAGAGAAAAGGGAAGACTATCTTAGTAAAGATGGTTTTAAACCTTATGCTAATAGAGAGACAGTATTAATAGGGGTCGAGGCAGAGTTTGTTCCTTTAGAGTTCCATAAAGTCAGAGGTGGTTTTGTGTGGTCAGTGATAGATATTAAGCTCAGCAAAGCTCTAGAGAGTGTCAGAGGTAGAACTTTATCAGAGAAGTCTATAAATCTAAGCAACTTAGATGGAAATCATAATTCTTTAGTTTTAACATATCTTATAAAAAGGTTTCTAAATGTTTAAACTAGGTGCTAAGAGTCAGAAACACTATCTAACACTACACAAAGATTTGAGAACTATCTTATTAGATGTTCTAAAGGTTTATGATATATCTGTAATTGAGGGGCTAAGAATTCAAGAGAGACAGCAACAATTGTTCAGTGAGGGTAAGTCTAAACTAGATGGGGTAACGAAGAAATCTAAACATCAAGCTAGTTATTGTTCATTAGACAGTGTTGGATTAACTCCAGACGGAAAACCATTACTAGACGAAAAAGGATACTATATTTGCTCTAAGGCAGCAGATATTATTCCTTACAGTAAAGGAACTAACCCATTCAGTGGTAATGAAACTGATAATAGACGGTTCTACACAATGATGGGAATTGTTCAGGCAGTAACCTCATCATTATTGAGTCAAGGAAAGATAGAACATACTGTAAGGTTCGGTCTAGATTGGAACGGAAATCAGAGATATGATGACCAGACCTTTCACGATTTACCTCATATGGAGTTAGTGGAAATCTAGATATATCTAAAACTAAAAGGAAACTAATTGAACTATAATCCTACTTTTGAGGACAAGGTGTTAGATAATCTGTTTAATACTTTAAAAGAGGACGAACGACTATTCTTTAAGAGTAACTGCTTCTTACACTAAGAAAGAAAAGGAACAGGTCTTAAAGAATACGGAT